>DAOMZC010000168.1:0-9765 GCA_035437965.1 Pseudomonadota bacterium | reverse complement strand
CTAGCGGCGTCGGATCCGGGGTCGGGGTGGGAGCGGCCGGAGCCACTGCGGCGGCCGGCGGCTCGGGCGCGGGAGTAGGAGCCGGCGTTGCCGCGGGCGCTTCCTCGGTCGCAGCGGGCGCGGACGCCTCTTTGTCGGCGCGATGGTGCTTCTTTTTTCTGGCCGAAGCTGCGGTATCGCTCAGGGTGAGCGCCAGTGGGATACTAAGGATAAGTAGAGCTTTGATGTTCGCGCGCATGCCAGTCCTTTTCGAGAAAGTCTGTTGCGGACTGCCAGACGCAAACTGCATTCCAATCTGTTCTGCGGACCCGACGCTCCTATGCAAGGGAATGAGCGGTGCGCGCAGTCTCAACGCGCGGTCATACGTCACTGGGTGAACGTTTATGCGACTCCCAGCTTGCGTCCGCACCGTCGGTCGGAGAATTTGTAGAATACTCCGGCGGCGGTTTCGCGCCGGCGCGCGTACTCCGAAGCTCCGATCGCCGCGGCGCGCGGACGCGCATCGCTGGTACATGTACCGGCCATGTCCGGACACCAGCCAGCGCCGGCGCTCAAGGCGCGCCTCTCCCCTCCCTTGGCGCTCAGCGCAGAGGGCGCAGACGCGGCGCGCGCAGCTTACGGAAGGTAGTGGAGGATGGTGCCGCCTTCGCCGACCGCGTAGACGTTGGTGGCGCTGGTGCCCCACACGGCGTTGAGCTTGCGGGTCAGGTTGGCGGTGATGTTGGGCAGCGGGACCTTGCTCAGCACCGCGCCGTCCCAGTACAGGATGGTGAGCGCGTCGCCGACCGCGTAGACCTTGTTGTCAGCCGCGCCCCACACGCCTTGCAGCCCGCCGGTCGCCGGCGAGGTCTGCACGGTCCAGTTGGGGAAGGAGCTTCCCTTGGGCCCGCGCGAGACGAACGTGCCCTGGGGGCCGACCGCGAAGATGTAGTTCCCGCCAAAGTAGATGCCGCTCAGGTTCTGCGTCGTGCCCGAGGCTCCGTTATCAAAGGCATCAACGCCGAAGATCCGGTGGCGGCGGAGGTTATAGTTCTGGTTGCCCGCGTAGGTGTAGTTATCGCCGCTGGTAGCGACGCCAATCGCGGTTAGCTTGACACCGGTTTGCGAGCCCGGCGGGTTTCCGAAGCTCCCATTGGTCCTGACACTGAAGGAGCCGGTGGTGCTACCGGCGAGCAAAATCCCGTTGTCGCCAACGATGTAGACATTGGAGTCGTTGTAGGCGGCGACTGCGTTCAGGTTGGTGGCGCCGCTTGGGGAGGCGACCTTGCCGGCGGCGTTGAGGATGGTGCCGCCGTCGCCGACGATGACGTAGCCGCCGCCGTCGCGGGGGAAGGTGACCCCGCGCAGCGTCGTCGCCGGGGTGGGGGCGGGCTGCTTGCTCCAGCTCTGGCCGTCCCACTTGACGATGGCGCCGTTTTCGCCGACCGCGTAGACGTTCAGCGGGCCGCTGCCCCAAACGCTGTACAGGGTGTCGGTGACGCCCGAGTTCTCCTCGCACCAGCCGCGGCAGCTGCCGGCGGCGGCGAAGACCGCCTGCACGATCGTGTCTCCCTTGTCACTCAGCTTGACGGTGCACTGCAAGGAGCTGCCCGTGCAGGCGCCGGACCAGCTCTGGAAGGTGCCCAGGGTCGCCGTCGCCTGAAGCGTGATCGAGGAAGAGACGGCATAGACCTGGCTGCACTTGGTGCCGCAGTCGATGCCCGGCGTTCCCACCGTGGTGACGGTCCCCGCCCCGCCGGCCCCGTTGACCACCTGGACGACCAGCCGACCGGCCGGGTCGCCGCAGGACAGCGGCGGCGGCATGAGCTGAACGGTGACGTCATAGGTCCCGTCATGATCGATGAGCTGGGTAACCGTCCCGGTACCGAGCAGGCAGCTATCGCGATAGGCATCGACCTGGTAGGTCGTCAGCGCCATCGTGCCGGGCGGGAAGGTGACGCCCAGGACTTCAAACGGACCGCTCGAGAACTCCGTGTCCTTCATCTTGATCAGGCCCTGCTTGTCCTCCGCGCTGACCGTCAGCTTGACCCGGCTGGTCGACGGATCCAGCCCGGCCAGGGAGATCCGGACGACCGAGCCGTCGACGCCCGCGGCGTTGTCACCGCTGCACGACAGGAGGGCAAAGAGCAGACAGAGTCCCAAAAGACGCGCTCCCGACTCCCAGGCCAGGACCGAACGAGTTGAGCGGCTGCGTATCGCCATAATAAACTTCCTTTGGTGAAGGGCCGTCCTAGGGAAACATAAGCGTATTTTCCGGCAGCGGCGTTCCGCCGGTGCCGCGGGTGCCGATGACGATGCCGGCGGTGATCGCCCCGGCGGCAAGGACGCCGCCGCCGATGGCGGTCCAGAACCACCACTTCTTGTAGACCGGCGTCCTCTCGCGCTCGACGATGACGACGTTGGTCGGCTCGCTGCCGGCGATCATCTTCAGCTCGCGGTGCTCCTTCTTGCCTTCGGTGATGTCTGCCTCCAGCTGCTGCGAGCGGTAGCCGGTGTGGCGCACCACGACCTTGTGCTTGCCGGCGAAGGTGCTGCGCTTGTAGGGAGTGATCCCGAGCTCGGTGCCGTCGATAAAGACGATGGCGCCGGGCGGGTCGGTGCGCAGCTCGAGTACGCCGCGCGGCAGGGCGGCGCTCTGCAGGACGGCGCTCTTGACCATGCTGGCGAGCCGCGCCTCGGCCTTGTTGCCCGAGCAGCCGTTGCAGTCCTGGGTCAGGCGGGCGCCGAAAGCGCCGACCTCGACATCGAGCAGCTCGACGTTGAGGTGCCAGTCGAGATGCTTCTGGCCCTCGGGCTGGCTCACCTTGAGGCGGTAGCGCAGCACCAGCTGGCTCGCCAGGAGCCGGCCGAGCCGCTCGAAACACAGCTCGCTGCCGCAGTCCTTCAGCTGCGGCTCCCCGGCGATGACCGGCTCGAGCTCGGCCGCGCCGACGAGCTCGAGCTGGAGCTCGCGCAGCGCGCGGTTGACGCTGTCGCGGATGGCGGCCTGACCGGCCGCCGGCAGCGGACCGAGGATCGTCGGGTCCAGGACGAGCGCCGTTCCCGCCGGTGCTGCGGCCGGCTCCGCGGTCGCCCACGCCGTGCCGCCCGCCCCGGGCAGCGCCAGCCCGAGCAGCAGCGCCGCGCCGAAAAGAGCCAGCCGCGCCGCGCGGACGGCATGGGGGCGATGCAGATCTTTACCGGACCGGGGACGAGCCCGAGGGCGGAGGGTAATTGACATCGGCGATGATCATAACCGAAATTCAGTCCGGCCAAGACAGCAACCAGACTCCGTCAGCGATGGGGACGGGGAGGCGGGCGGGGAAGCGCCAAGGCGGCGCCAGGGAAGCGACCAGGGAAGCGACTAGAGGGTGGGCACGCCGACGCGGCCGCTGCAGTTGCCGCTGCTGCCGCAGGTCGTCCCGACCGAGGTGTACCACGCCGACTTGCGGGTGCCGTACTGCCGGTTGTCCGAGTGCGAGTGCGCCCCCGTCGAGTTGCCGGTCGAGCCGACCAGGCCCAGCGGGCAGCGGTCGCAGGTCTTGGTCGCGGTGTCGGCGTTGGCGTTTGAGTGGAGCTGGCGGAAGTCCCAGCCATTGCTGCCGCTTACGACGTAGTAGTTGCCGGCGCCGCCGTTGCAGCAGCCGGCGCCGGCGCTGCACGCGCCGCAGCTGTTGGGGCACCCGCCGAACAGCGTGTAGCGGTAGGAGCCGACCAGCATCGCGCGGTGGTTCCACACGCTGCAGGTGCCGTTGGCAATGTCCAGCGCGGTGTGCGAGCTGCCGCCGCAGCCATAATAGGTCGTCGAGTTGACCTTCGCCGCCGTGTCGCAGATCGGCCCGTTGGCGGTCGCCGCGCGGGCGAGCGTGGGCAGCGCCGCGAGCGCGCAGAGCGCCGTGGCAAGTAGCAGCAGCTTGGTGGGGGTTCGCATATCCAGCCTCCTTTAAGGTTGTCGAGTTGTCCGTCTATTTCGGCGCCTGCTGCTCCAGGCGCTGTTTCTCGCGCTGGAGCAGGTGCCACTCCTGCAGTCCGGTCTTGAGCGCCGCCTGCCACAGGTCGAGCTCCCGGGCGAGCGCCGGCGCGACGCCGCGCAGCGACTCCAGAAGCGGCGGCGCGGCGCCCATGGTGAGCCGCACCAGCGACTCGATTACGGCGCGGCGCACCGCGACCTCGGTGTCCTTCTGATAGCAGTCGAGCAGCGCCGTGCGCGCCACCGCGGCCTCGCCGGTCGGGACGCCGCCCAGGGCCAGCGCGGCGGCGGCGCGCACCTCGGGGGGGCCGCTGCCGAGCAGCTTGAGCAGCTCCTGCACCGTCCCGTGGCCGACCTGCTCGGTCGAGACCTCGCGCAGCAGGCGGGCGGCGAGCCCCGGATCGCCGGCCAGCGTCGCCACCTGCACCGCCTTCTCGGCCACCGTCCGATCGTGCCCGAAGTAGACCTTGGCGCTCTCGCTCACCAGGTTGTCGACCACCGCCTGCTGCACCTCCGGCGCCGGGTCGCGGATGAGCCGCTCGTAGCCGGGGCTGCGCGTCTTTCCCATCGCCTCGACCGAGCCGATGCCGCGCAGGCTGCGCACCGCCGCGGCGCGCACCGCCGGATCACTGTCGCCCACCGCGCGCGAAAGCGGCGTCTTGATAAGCTCGGGCTCCTGGTTGCGGGCGGCGCGGGCGGCCAGGGCGGCGCCGAGCGACTCCACGACCTGGGGATCGCGCTCGCGCGTGAAGGCCGCGCGCAGCTCCTCGGGAGTCAGGGCGATTGCCGACTCTTTGAGCAGCTCGCGCGCGTAGCGGCGCAGCGCCGGTGAGCCGTGCCGCAGCGCCTGGCGCAGCCCCGCCAGCATGTCGTCCAGCGAGCAGCTCCGGGCCTGCACCGGCGCCGTTGCGTGCGGGGTCTCGGCCGCTGCGCGAGGCAGCGGGACGAGACTGAGGCCGCCCAGGCAGGCAGCGAGCAGCGCGGCGCGCACCGTCACTCCCCCTCGTCCAGGCACTGGTGCCGCTCGGGCTTGGCCAGCCAGACCCGCACGAAGTCGACGTGGCCGCTGTCATACAAGGCGCGGAAGTCCTCGTAGTCCGGGCGCAGGCGCGGCTCCACGGCGGCCAGCTGCGCCAGCAGCGGCAGCGCCTTGGCCCCCGAGGCCCGCACCGCGAAACGGAAGATCGCCCACCGCACGCACAGATCCGACTCGCTGCCGAACGCCTCCTGGAACACCTGCAGCGCCTGGTCGGGCTCGCGCGACAGACCGAGCCGGAACGCCGCCATCTCGCGCACCGAGCGATCTGGATCGTGCTTGAGGATCTCGCCGAGCTTGGCGATCGAGGCGCCGTCCACCGGGATATCGCCGTAGCTCGGCATCTCCAGCGCCAGCGAGCGCACCGCCGCCTCGCCCGAGCGCTGCCCGAGGTCGAGCAGCTCGCGCCAGTAGCCGGTGAAGCGGCCGCCGTGCTGGTAGTCCTCGACCATGACGCGGCCGAGTGTGCGCGTCGCCACCCAGCCGACTTCGTCCGCCTGCTCCTCCAGCGCCACCGCCTTGAGGCGCTGAATCGCGTCGCTGCTCAGGCTGCGCTGGCTGTCCAGGGCGTCCAGGGCGGCGCGGCGCAGCTCGTGGCTGGCCTGGCCATCGGCGCCGAGCGCGAGCAGCTTCTCGGCGACCTTGCCCTGCTGCGCCGCCGGGGCGCGCTTGACCGCCTCCATGAGCAGGCCGGTAAGCGGCGGTCCCGCCTGCGCCGCGCGGCCGATCACCGCCAGCGCCGACGCCGAGCTGTCGCCGATGACCTCCGCCAGCCGGGTCTGCAGGTACTCGACGAGCAGCGGATCGTCGCTAGCCGCGGTGAGCGCCGCATACAGCTCGTCCAGCGAGCTCCCTTGATCGAGCGCCAGCAGCCCCTCCCAGCACGGCGGCACCGGGATCTCCTCCTTGGGCGCCGCGGCCCCCGCCACGAGGCCGGTACGCGGGTCGATGCCACCGCCGGACTGCGCCAGCACCGCCGGCTCGGCTCCCGCCGCGGGCTGCTCCTTGACCCGGGCGCGCGAGTGCGGCCGACCGAGCCACAGGCCGAGCGCCAGGGCGAGCGCAAACAGCGCGGCCAGCGCGGTAATTGAACGCAGTGAGCGTTGATTGGCCAAAAGTCACGCCTGCTCAGGTGAGTGGTGAAGTGGCGACTAAACCACTGCTGCTCGCGATGTGGCAAGCATTCCTTGAGGCACGACTCTTTGGACGGTCGGATGACTCAGCGGCCGGCGAAAGGGAGTCTGTTCACTGCCGCGCCAGCGCGCCCGTATCAGCTAAGCCGCGGACCCGCAGCGTGCAAGCGCGGCGCGCACACCGCGGCCATGGTGCGGGTCGCCGTCACCAGCGACACCCCATCGAGCCCCGCCGGCGCGGCCGGGTGCTGGTGATTGGCGGCGCGCGCCAGGTCGTTGAGGGACAGGATGCCCACCGGGTGCCCATCATCATCGAGCACCGGGATCCGCCGCAGCTGGTACTCCATCATCAGCTGCTCGGCCTGCTCTAGCGTGTCGTCCGGCAGGCACGCCCGCAGGTCCTTGGACATGGCAGAGCTCACGCTGATCTGGCCAAGCGGCTTGCCTTGCGTGTAGGCCGCCATGCAGATATCGCGGTCGGTCAGCATGGCCACGGCGCGCCCGGCGCTGTCGACGACCGGCACCGCGCCGCAGTCGTCTTCCCACATGAGCCGGGCCGCCTGATCCAGGCTGTCGCTGAGCTGACATACGGCAACCGGCTGGGACATGATGTGTCTGGTTAGCATGGGCGTTTCCTTTCTAGCTCCCGTTCAGAGCGGGAGCGTTTCGGAAGGACACCGCGCTGTAGCACCCGCGGGCGCGATGGACCTTCTATACTGACTTTGGTCTGTTCATGAGCTTTAATCCGAATGAAAAATGAGGACTGTAAGCGCACTCCTCTTTCTAGGAAAGATGCTACCACTCGGGAGTCCCGGTGGTAGCTTTTCCGTCGAGAAAGTGCCCCGACTCTTATTTTAAGGAAGGACGATCAGGCGCCGCCGGGACCCTGTCCCGGCTCCTACTGCTGAACTACGCCAGCGCGGAGGTGCGCGGCGCCGCTCACGCCGCTTGCTGGAGCTGGTGGACCTTCTGCAGGTACTTGTTCAGCGTCTCCTGCTTCTTGTCGTCCATACCGAGGAAGCGCAGGCCCATGTCGCCCGGCGCGCTGCGGTTTATCCACACGACCTGGGCGCGACAGGGCAGCTGGGCGCTGATGTCGGGGAAGTGGATGAGCAGCTCGACCTCGGTGCCGATCGCCTCGGGGGAGTCGCACTGGAAGCAGATGCCGCCGAGCGAGATGTTGAGCAGCTTGTGGTGCAGGTACACCTCGCTGCCCATGCAGTCGATGTGGGCAGAGAGCTCGTAGCGGGGGTTCTTGCGCTGCTCGGGGCCCGCTTCGGGGCCCGCTTCGGGGCTCGGGTTCTGGCTCATGGTTTCCTCGTCAGGGGCCGCCGGGCGGTAAGAACAAACGGGGCCGCCCAGCATCGTACCACAAGCGCGGCGGCCGATAAAAGGCCGAGATTGGGCAATTTTTGTCGCGCTGGGGTTTGCTTGGGCCTTGGGCTTTTAAGCCCAGGCTAGGGAAGAGCTATTTGCCCTGTGCGGCTAAGGCACAGGTGAGCTCATTTGACCCGCCACGCCCTAGGCCCTTTTTTTAGATTGAGCGGAGCGCTGCGCCTGCATGGGTCTTCCCAAGGCACAAGCCGAGAGAGCTACGGCCCCGGTACCAGTCGACGGCAAAAGAGCGCGCCGGTCAGCGGGCGGCGGTCCTTACAGGCTCGCAGGTGCTCCGCGATAAAAAGGAGTGTGCTTGTGGCACACCGGTTGCTTTTCCAGCGGTCAACAGACTTTAGAACTTTGAACCTGGACCCTGAACTCAAGCGGTGCCGCACGACGGCCCAGAGGACCTCGTCATGAACTTCACGCTTCGCCTCCTTCCAGCGATTGCCCTTCTTAGCGGAACCGTCAACTGCCATAACGCGGTGAAGACTGCGGAGAACGTGGCGAACGCGCCCAAGTGCAACATGGACGTCGACTGCGTCACCGGAACCCTGTGCCACCCGACGCAGAAGGTTTGCCTGTCGACCTATCCCGACGCGCGGCTCCTTGAGGCTTCCTATGATCTAAAGAACTGCACGCCGTCGAACGTGTACTTCGCCTTCGACTCGGCCGATCTGACTCCCGATGGCAAGATGTGGCTCGACTACAACGTGCGCTGCATCAAGGCGCGCGGCAAGCCGGTCGTGCTCGACGGCTACTCCGATGCCAAGGGCGAGCCCGGGTACAACGTCGAGCTCTCGAACAAGCGGGCGATGGCGGTGAAGCAGTACCTCGACCAGAACGGAGTCTCCACCGCGCAGATCGCCGGCAAGGGCGAGCAGAACCCGGTCACCACGGGCACCACCGAGCAGGACTACGCGTGGAACCGCCGGGTGGAGCTCCGCTTCTAAAGACTTCTGCGGCCCTGATAAAAGCAGACTCCATCGCGGGCTCGCGGGCGCTCCCAGCGCTTGCGGGCTCGCTCTGCTATTTAATTCCTACCGGAGCCGCAGGCCCACCGCGCGGCGCTACCTCAGTCATGCTCGCCCGAGCTCGGGCCCGCATCGCGCGGAGCGTCCTGACCGGCCGGGTAGCGCATGATGAGGAGGAAGCGCGCGGGCTCGGCGCCGGGGTTATGGTAGCGGTGCGCGCGGTCGGCGCGGAAGAACAGCACGTCGCCGGCCTGCAGCTCGGCCGAGCGGCCGGAGCTCTCGACCATAAGCCGGCCCTGCACAACGTAGATCTGCTCGCGCGTGCCCACCGCGTGCGGCTTGGCGCGCTCCTCCCCACCGGGCTTCAGCCACAGCTCATAAAGCTCGGCGGCGCGCGGGTCGGCGGCGGGGAACAGCGCCCGCGAGCGCAGATCGCGGCTGCGGCTGTGAAATTCCTTTATCTGCTGCCGCCCGAGCACGACGAAGTCCGCCGGCTCCGCCTCACCGAGCAGCGCCCCGAATGAGACCCCCAGGCCGTTGGCGATCTTCCAGCCGAGCGCGATGGTCGGGCTGCTCTTGGCGTTCTCGATCTGGTTGAGCATCGCCTTACTCACCCCGCTGCGCTCGGCCAGCTCGGCGAGGGTCAGGTGGCGCTCGGTGCGCAGGAGCTTCAGGTTGGCGCCGACGTCGGGTTCGGCCAGCTCGGCAGGCTCGGACGGCGGGGTTTTTTCGGCGCGCGCCTTGGGAGTCTTTTTGACCATGGGCGGCCATTGTGCCAGAGCCGACGGACGCGGGGAACCCTCCTGGTGGCGGAAGGCGGCGGCGCGGACGGGGCTGGCTGGGGTCCGAGTTGACATAGTTCAATATAACAGATATACATTTATATAGTGAACGTCTTCTTTCAGAGTGAGACCCCATGAGCAGCAGCCCCTACCTCCCCGGCCGCCTGGGCTTTGCCAGCACCGCCGATGTCGATGAGTTCGTCGCCACCCTGCGCCGCTACGAGCGCGGCGAGCTGTCCGCCGACGCCTGGCGCGCCTTTCGCCTGGTCCGCGGCGTGTACGGCCAGCGCCAGCCCGAGGTCCAGATGCTGCGGGTCAAGATCCCCCAGGGCATCCTCGGACCGCCGCAGCTGCGCGCCCTGGCCGACGTCGGCGCGACCTATGGCGACGGGCGCTGCCACATCACCACGCGGCAGAACGCGCAGTTCTACCAGCTCGCGCTCGGCCGGGTCGAGGCGGCGATGCGCGAGCTGGCGGCGGTGGGCCTGACCACCCGCGAGGCGTGCGGTCACTC
>DAOMZC010000167.1:0-9796 GCA_035437965.1 Pseudomonadota bacterium | reverse complement strand
GGAAGGAGGCGGGGAGGACTTTTTAGCGGATGGGCGCAAGCGGGAAGGAGGCGGGGAGGACTTTTTAGCGGATGGGCGCAAGCGGGAAGGAGGCGGGAAGGAGTTTTTAGTGGATGGGTGGAAGCGGGAAGGAGGTGGGGACGATTTATTAGCAGACGGGGGCAAGTGAGGATGAGGCAGGGAGGACTTTTTTGCGGCGCGCCTATGGCTGCTTGGTGCAGCGCCCCGCAACTGGGTGACCCCCCTTGTTAACTCACCTCGTCGCGGACTTACATTCAAACGTACAGGCCGAGTATTCGCACGAGGGCTTGGCGCGTCGCATGGCCGCTAATTCAGCATCGGCCTTGGCCGTATGTTGCGACGGAGATATGCCGACCCCGATGGTCTCTTCGCAGACCGCCGGGCTCTTGGGCTTACACGATGCGCCGCAGTGCCAATCGCTGCCTAGATCCTGGTCACTCGGGCAGCCGCCCTCCACCAGCATTAGAACGGCGAGCATTGTCCGCGCCATCCTGGGGAGCGCCGCGCGCCGCCTTTTTACACTCGCACTTGGCTTGGGTGCATTGGTCCCCCTGGAGCATATGTTGTAGGTGGTACTTCGCATTTTCGCACGCCTCGCTCTCGCTTGGGCCATATCCGAGGTAGGAAACAAAGTCGCGCCGCTTGGCGATGCTGGCGGTCAAGGAGTCGGCCGCGCACGCCGAGAAGTGGCAGTCCGCAACCGCCCACCACTCCATGCCGGTCGGCGGGTGCTTCGGATCCACCGGGGGACACTTGCCGGCTGAGGTCTCGTAGCGGGCCGAAGACAGGGCGCCGTGTATGGCAAAGCGCAGCCGATAGCAGCGGCCATTTTCCCAGCGGTAGATGGTCTCTTGAGCCTCGGCTCCCGAGCGAAGGCGGACGGCAGCGAGTACACCACCGGCGAAGACCCCAGCCAGGCCCAAAAAGCCAGCCACCAATAGGGGGTTCATGCGCATGGGAGGACCGTACTCGCTACGCCAGCGCCAGGCAATACCGCGGTCAGTCGCCCGCTTCAGGGGTCGTGCAGACAGCCCACGTGGTAAGAGGAGCCGACGGGGCGAGATACTGAGAGCCACCCCCCCCCGCCTACGATTCCTACGCAAGAACACCAGCAGACCCAGCGGAATCGCCAGCCCGCTCACCACGAGGCCCATCGTGAACGAGCGCGGGGCGTAGCGCAGGACGATGAGGTGGCCGCCGGGCGGCAGGCCGGACAGGTCCACCGCCAGCCGGCCGGCGACTTGAACCACGGGGGCGCGCGGGTCTTCCGAGCGCCAGTGCTCGTTCCAGTTCGAGTTCAGGAGGAGCAGGGTGCTCGGGTTTGAGAGCTCGACCGTGAGCTCGCGGCGGTTGGGGGTCCAGCGCGAGCTCGTGATGGTGCCGGCGGCGGGGTCGAGGAGGCGCTCTTGCGGGACGTCGTTTTCGTCGAGCGCCTCGGCTCGCTGAAGCGGCGCTTCCTCATCGCAGCCGAGTACGCCGTGGCCCTGCAGCATGAGGTCGCGCATCAGGCTCCAGTGGCCTTTGAGGTGGTAGAACGGCACGCGGTGCGGCGGCAGCGTGATGTGGACGGTGAACACGTCCTTGAAGCTGTGGGCGAAGAACGTCGCCGCATCGAGCCCGGCGGCTAAGAGGAGGACGACGCCGACGGCTGCGGCAAGGCGGGAGCCGCGCCTTGCCTGCAGCCAGCGACCGAGCTCCTGCGCGCCGAGGCCGGCGAGCAGCGCCAGCCACAGGGTGGTCAGCACCAGGTGGCGCGACGGCACGCGCAGATCGCGCAGGACCGGCAGCTTCTGCAGCAGCGACCACGGCGCGAAGGGGGCGAAGTTGCCCAGGGCGAGCAGCGCCGACACCACCGCCAGCGCCCACAGGCGGCTCGCGCGCTGCCGCTGCTCGCCGCGGCGCAGGAGCGGCAGGGTGAGAAAAAGGAGCGGCAGCATGACCAGCGGCAGGCGCGCCGTGTACTCGTGCGACCAGTAGCGGCGTCCGGGCAGCGGGCCGAAGTCGCGGCGCAGCCACAGGTCGCCCAGCAGCTGCAGGAGGGTCGAGACATCCGGCGTCCGGCGGAACGGCGCCCGCGGGTGGTCGATGATGAACTCCAGCGCCGGCAGCATGCGCGCCGCCGACAGGGCCAGGGCGATGAGGGCGCACAAAAGGAGCAGCCCGTAGTTGCGGATAAGGCGCGCCGCCACGCCGCGCCAGCCCGCCTGGGTCAAAGACCACGCAGCGGGGTCGGAGGGAGGGGCGCTCGCCGCCCGCGGGTCGGAGGGGGAGGCGCTCGCCGCCGCGGGCTCGGGCAAGAGCGCGCTGACGGTGGCCCACAGGACCAGGAGCTCGCCGGCCATGGGCGGGGTGAAGGTGCCGCCGAGCAGCGCGATCCAGGCGGCCAGCGCCCCGGCGGGGATCGTCCACTCCCAGCGCCCGAGCGCGCGGTCGTAGCAGTACAAAAGATACGGATACAGCGCGACGCCGGCGAAGTTGATGTGGCCGGAGGACAGGTGCAGCGCCAGGTAGCCGGACAGCCCGAAGCCCACCCCGGCGAGCGCCGCCGGCAGCGGGTCCAGGCCCAGCCGCCGGCCAAGGAGGAAGCAGCCGTGCAGGGCGAACACCAGGTAGCACACAAGGGCCGCCTTGAAGCCCCAGGCGGTGCCGAGCAGCAGCACCAAGAGGAACGTCGGCGCCCCGTCCATCGCCTGCGGGTTGGCGAGGCCGACCTCGCCGCCGCACGAGTACGGGTTCCACAGCGGCGCCTGGTGGTAGTCGGCCACGGTGCGGCGGGCCATCTCGGTCATCGTCTCGAAGTAGCGCCAGTCGTAGCGGGACGACCACAGCGGCCCGCTGGCCAGCGCCGGCCCAAGGGCGACGAGCACCAGGGCGATGAACAGCCCCCACGGCCACAGCCGCTGCCACCTGGCCGCCCACGCGCCTGCTCGCTCTGCCATGCCTGTTTTCCTCCTTGGCCCGGGCCGGAAGTGTGGGGAAAGAGGCGGGCAGTGGTCAAGCGTGCGCTGCGGCCCCTGGCGCTGTCGCCGGAGCTGGGGCGAGGCGAGGCGAGTGGGGGTTAGTGGCTGAAGAGGCCGAACAGGCCCTTGGCGCTCTTGACGAGGCCGCCGCCGGTGGCCTTGGCCGAGCTCAGGGCGCCGCCGACCTGGCTGACCGCGCCCTTGGCCCCCTGCCACAGCGAGGAGGCGGCGCCGGCGGTCCCGTGCACGGCGCTGCCGAGGCCGTTGCTGACGCCGTGGCCGATGTCGGACAGGCCCTGGCGGACGTTGAGGTGGGCGAGCTCGGAGATGCCGTGCCCGGCCTGCTGAGCGCCGCCGACCGCGCCCTGGATGCCGGCGCTGGCGGAGCTGGCCGCGCCCTGCAGGCCGCCCTTGATCGCCGAGCCGGCACCGACGACATGATCGACGGTCTCGCGGCCATGCGTGTAGGTGTCCTTGACGCCCTGGATGAGCGGCCCGGCCTTGCCCTTCTCCAGCTGGTGGATGCCGTCGGCGGCGATCGAGGCGATGCTGCTGCCGATCTCCGAGCGATGGCCCATGGCGAACCCGAAGCCCTCGGCGGCCAGGTTCTTGATGCCGCCAAAGCCGTTCTTCAGCTCGCGGCCGGCCTGCAGGGCGTCGCCGCCGGCGCTGACGAGCTCGGAGCCGGCCCCCTTGGCGCCGCCGAACAGGTTCTTGGCGAAGCCCCAGCCGCCGCTCACCAGGTTGCCCAGGCCGCTGCCGGCGCCGTGGCCGATCTCGGACAGGCCCTTTGTGACGTTGAGGTGAGCGAGGTCGGAGAAGCCGTGGCCGGCCTCGCTGACGCCGTCCTTGGCCCCGGCGACGCCCTGGTTCCAGGCGGCGCCGGCGTTGTCCTTGCCGGTCTGCCACGCCGCCCCGGCGTTGCTGAGGTGCTGCTTGGCGTCCAGGCCGCTGAGCGTCGCGTCGACCAGGTGCGTGTCGTTGATGCGCTTGCCGGCCTCCTTGCGCAGGCCCTCCCACTGCGCGCGATCGCTCTGCGGGTCGGTCTTGTGCAGGGAGATCTTCTGCTCGCGGTCGCTGAGCAGGTCGTGGGTGGTGTGCGACTCGCCGATGCCCTTGCCCATGTCCAGGCCCAGGCTCAGGCTGCGCTTGACGTCGTCGATCGTCTTGGGCAGCTGGAACTTGCCGAGCTCGTCGGGGCCCTTGACCCCGGGCAGGGTGTGCTCCCAGAAGTTGCCGCCGAGCTTGGCCTCGCCGGCGCGGTGGACGAGGTCGGTGGTCGCGTAGTGGTGGTTGACGTCGACGCCGTACTTCTGGTTTTCCTTGGCGAACTTGTCGGCGTCGGCCTTGAGGATGCCGGGGGCCTGGAAGGTGGTGAGGCCGTGGGTGTTGGCGATGTTGTCGGCCGCCGCCTTCTGGGCGAGCGCGCCGCCCAGGCTGTGGCCGGTGACGTCGACCTTCTGGCCATTGGGGTCCTGGAACAGCTTGGCGATCTCGGACTTCTTGGCCTCGTACTGGTTCTGGCCGACGTAGCTGTAGCCGAGGTCGGCCTGGGCGTCCTTGATGACCTCGCGGGCGTCGGGGGAGCCGCCCTCGCTGCCGCGGAAGGCGACCACCGGGGCGACGCCGCTCTTGGGATCGACTGGATCGAACTTGGCGACGTAGAGGCCGGTCTTGGCGTCGCGCACGTCGGTGGAGAACTTGTAGCCCCAGTCGGCGAGGAACTTCTTGTCGGCGGCGGTGTAGCCGGGCACCGCCGACTTGGCGTCGTTGGGATCGACAGTGGGGTCTTTGTAGGCGAGCTTGGCGAGGTACTCGTCGGCGTACTGGCTGGCGAACGCCGCCGCCGGCATGTCCTTGGGCTTGCCGTAGAGCTCGGGGTTCTTCATGAGCTCTTCGCGGCTCGGCGGCGGCCGATCCTTCTTGTCGAGCTCTTTGATCCCGTCCTTGACCTGGGCGGCGGCGGGCTGGCTGGGGTCCTTCTTGGCGCCGACTTCCTTGGGCGCGGCATCCTGGCCGGGCGCGGTGGCGGGCGTGGCGTCGTGGTGCGCCGTCGGGTGCAAGAGGCCCGAGCCGAAGCCGGTGCCGAGCGACAGGCCCATCTGCATGGGCAGCGGGAGCGCGCTCGAAAGGAGCCCCCCCCAGCCGCCGCTGCTCTGTGCCGAGGACTGGCCTTCCATTCCCTGCTCAAACGTCATGGACTCCCCCAAGTACTACGTGTCTAGTTTTCGGCCGGGGGGCGCTTCAGTTGTGTTGGGCAGAATCGAGCCGGGCGGCGGGCGGGCGGCAGCGTCGCGGGCTACTCGTCGTGGGCTTCGGGGCCCTGGGTCTCGCCGTAGCCGGTCAGCATGCGGGCGCGCAGGGACTCGAGGTGGGCGATCTGCCGGCGCAGCTGGGTGCGCTTGTAGCCGCACTTGGCGAGCTTCTCTTCGATGCGCAGAAGGTCGAGGCGGTACTTGACGAAGCCCATGCGGCAGCCCTGGCCGTGCTCCATCGAGTCCTCGTAGCCGGCGAGCAGCTGCTGGAGGCGCGCGTGCTCGGCCTCCAGCTGGGCGCGCTGCTCAGCGCTGAGCTGCGGCGCCGGCGCGCTGTCGGACGCCTCCGCCGCGGGCCGAAGAGAGCAGGCGTGGCGGCCGTCGTGGCCGCCGCGCGCCCGCGCCTGCGCCCATAGGCCGGCGAGCCCGCCGCAGGCAAGAAACGAAGCCAGCAAGAGCACCCCGAGGCGCGTCTTGTCCTTGTAAGTGATAAGGCCGGGTCCGGGCGGCAGTGCCGAATGAGCTCCGGAAAAGAGCGAGTGTCTCTCCTGCATAGGGTCCCCCTTTCCTGTGCGGCCCGATCGTATCACTAGCTTTGCGCGCCTCGCGACGCTTCGCTGCAAGTGCGCGCGACGGCCGGGGAATGCGGCGCGGCGGGCGGGCGCGGCGCCGCGGCAAAAAGTGAGGTGCGGCACAGCGGCCCGGCGGAACCGGCTCGCGAGCCCGCCCGCTGTGCCGCAGTGCGTCATGGCGGCCTGCTACTTTTACTAGCGCGTCAAGAGGGTCTCATGCGGCCAGTCGCGAACTTGCCCGCGCACTTACACATGAGCTGGCGGGCAAGGTCAGAATCGTGTGCTACCGTCTGCCTGGAGGTTAAGCTATGCCTGCCACTGCCCGGCTCCCCTTGGTGGCAAGGGTCAGAGCCTGCGTCCTTTGCCTGGTTCCGGCTGTGCTGTTTTCGGCCGCCGGGTGCGACATCATCCGCCTGGTGCGCGACACGAGCACCGGCATCAAAGACACCAACGCCGGCCTGCGCGAGGCCACCTCGGCGATCAAGCAGAGCGGCGAGCAGATCCTCAGCGTCGGCACCACCATGCGCGATCTGCAGCCGAGCCTGGACAAGGTGTCCGAGCTCGACGCCTCGATGCGCAAGCTCGCCGAGATGAAGGCGTCGATGGATCGGCTGGCCGAGATGGGGGCGCAGTTTGACGCGCTGCAGAAGGCGATGGCCGAGGTCTCGACCCTGCGCGGCCCGATGGGCCAGCTGGGCGCGCTGGGGCCGCGGCTGCAGGCGGTGGCCGAGCTGCGCGAGCCGATGCAGCACGTGGCCAGCCTGGAGCCGACGCTGCAGGCGGTGGCCGAGCTGCGCGACCCGATGAACAAGCTGCGCGAGCTGTCCGGCCCGATGGAGCGGGTGGCGACGCTGCACGATCCGCTGCAGAAGACCGGCGAGCTGGTCGGCCCGATGACGACGCTGGCAGCGCAGGTCGGCCCCGTCGAGAAGGCGCAGAAAGGCGAGTGGCTGTGGTACGTGGTCGGCAGCGCGCTCGGCTGGATCGCGATCACCGCGATCGGCGTGTTCCTTGGCGTGTACCTGGCCAACCGCCTCGGCGCGGCGCAGCGGCCGAAGCTGCGGTCGCAGGAGGCCTGAGGCCGACCGCTCGGCACCTCCCGCGCCCGTGGTAAGGTGGCCGCACCCGCCATGCTCAAGTCCGTCCGCTTCATCAACTGGAAGAGCTTCCGCGACGCCACGCTGCACCTGGACCCGCTGACCGTGCTCATCGGCGCCAACGCCAGCGGCAAGAGCAACGCGATCGAGGGCCTGGAGCTCCTGGCGCGACTCGCCCGCGGGACGGACATTCAGACGGCGCTCGATGGCGGGGAGAAGCTTCCTTCGATCCGCGGCGGCGTCGAGTGGGCGGGGTTCCGGGGCGCGGACGCGGTCACGATAGATGTTCTTTTTCAAGAGCCTGAGAAGCAAGAAGATCGACTCTATCGGACGAGCATCCAGCTCAAGCCCACGCTAGAGCTCAGCCAAGTTCTTGCACCGCTAAGACCGGACGGAACGCCGATTATCGATGCGGAAAGGCAAGCCAAGCTGGAAGAGTACTTTGCATCGCTTTTTCAGCGAGACGAACCCCGGCGAAGCCGTCCGAACGAGTCCTCTCACATGAGCAGTTTCTTCCGGGGACTTATATCTGAAATGGGCTTCGAACGCCTGATGCAGTCACCCTTCAGAAGGTCGCTGCGCTCGTTATTCGTCTTGATGCCGGAGACGGCCCTGATGCGGCGTTATGTCCCATTGGCCGAGTCTCTTTTGCCCGACTCGTCGAACCTCGCCGGCGTGATCGCCGCGCTCCCCGACTCGCAACGCAAGGAAATAGAAGACCTGCTGACCGAGTACCTGGCGAAGCTGCCCGAGTACCAGGTAAAGCGCATCTACGTGGAGCGATTCGGTCTTCACAAGAGCGACGCCATGCTGTGCTGTGAAGAGCCGTGGGGCACGGCGATCGACGCGCGCTGCATGTCCGACGGGACGCTGCGCTTCGTTGCCATCCTCACGGCCCTTTTGACCTTGCCTTCCGGCAGCTTGCTGGTAATCGAAGATGTCGACACCGGCATCCACCCGAGCCGCCTGGAGCTGGTCTTCCAGGTCCTGCGCAGCGAAGGCAAGCGGCGCGGCGTCGACGTGCTGGTGACCACCCACAATGAGGCCTTCCTGGACGCCCTGCCACCGGAGATGTGGCCGTTTGTCACCGTCGCCCACCGCGACTCCGACAGCGGTGAGAGCCGGCTTACGCCGCTCGATGAGCTGGGCGAGTACGGGCGGATCGTCGCCGCCGGACCGCTGGGGCGGGCGGTGAAGAGCGGCGTGGTAGAGAGGGCCGCTCACAAGGCCGCGCTCCGGCCTGCGGAATCCAAGTAAGGCCAGCGCATGCGCTCCGCGATCATCTGGGACACCTCCGTCCTCGACGTGTACCTGCAGGTGCCGGGCAAGCAGACCTGCGGCCCGGACGAGGATAAGTGGGATAAAGAGCGCATCGATCAGCTGGTGCAGGAGCGGTCGGCAAGCGGGACCCTGTTCGTGATGCCCGTGGCAGTCATCCTCGAGTGCGGAAACCACATCGCCCAGGCCAGCGGCGACCGCTTCAAGCTCGCCCAGCAGCTGGCGCAGCTCATCCTGGCGGTGGCCGATGGCGAGGCGCCGTGGGCCGAGATTGCTAGCCACGAGCAGCTGTGGAGCCCCAAAGCGCTCCGGGAGCTGGCCCGTGACTGGCCGAGCCACGCCGCGCAGAAGATCTCGCTGGCCGACCTCAGCATCCAGCGCATCGCCGATTACTTCGACAGAGCCGGCTATGCAGTCGCGATCCTGACTGGTGATCGCGGCCTGCAAGCCCTGGCGCCGTCAATCCCGGCTGTAGAGCGTCCGCGCCGGCGGAGCTGATCGCATCACGGCGGGCGCGGCGCGTTTGGGCTGTGATAGCGTGCCGCGGATGCGCGTTATACCGCTTGGCGGCTGCGGCGAGTTTGGTCGCAACCTGACCGCGTATGTGGCCGCCGGCCAGCTGTTGATCGTGGACTGCGGCATCGAGATGCCCGATGACCTGGCGCCGGGGGTGGACTACTTCGTCTGCGACCTGCGCGAGCTCCTGCGGCGCTACGGGCTGCCGACGGCGGTGCTGCTCACCCACGGGCACGAGGATCATATAGGCGCGGTCGGACACCTCTTGCTCACGGTCGGGCAGGCGGTGCCGGTCTATGGGCGGCCGCTGACCCTGCGGCTGTGCGAGAACCGGATGAAGCGGCACGGGGTGCCGCGCCGCCTGTACGACCTGCGGCGGCTGTACCCGGAGCGGCCGGTGTGGTTCGGGCTGCGCCGGGCGCAGGGCCCGGAGGAGGGGGTGCTGGTCACGCCGCTGGCGGTGCCGCACTCGATTCCCGAGGCGTGCGCGCTGCTCATCCAGGGGCCGCTCAGCGAGGATGACATTGATCTGAGCGGCGTCGGCGGGTCGAGCGCCGGTGGGCGGCAGCCGAGCACGCTGCGGGCGCCGGAGCCGCTGCCGGCGGGGGCGTTCTCGGTGCTCCACACCGGCGACTACAAGCTGGAAGAGTTCGCGACCAGCCTGGGCCTGGGCGGGGCGGCCGGGGGGTCGGCGCCGCCGACTGTGGATCTGGTGGTGGGCGACAGCACCAACGCCATGGTGCCGGGGCGCTCGGGCAGCGAGCGCGAGGTGGCGGCGGCGCTCGATGACCTGCTGGCCGATCCGCGCAGCCGGGGGCGGCTGGCGGTGACGCTGTTCTCGTCGCACATCATCCGCATCGCCGACTTTGCGCAGAGCTGTCTGCGGGTTGGGCGCCGCCTGTGCCTGCTCGGGCGCGGGCTCAAGGACGCGGTCGCCGCGGCCACCGACTGCGGGGCGCTGGTGCTGCCGCCGGGACTTTTGTGCACGGCCGGCGAGGCGGCGGAGCTGCCGCCGGAGCGGGTGGCGCTCTTGTGCACCGGAAAATCCGCTCACAATGAACTTTAAAACCATCCGGAAAGCTTTGTCTGCCCTGTAT
>DAOMZC010000166.1:0-9820 GCA_035437965.1 Pseudomonadota bacterium | reverse complement strand
CAGCTCACGGCGGCGACCAGCGCCAGCGCTTCGGCGACCGCGTTCGCCAGCTGGAACAACTCGGTCACCGGGGGCGGCTCGGTCTCTGGCTCGGTGGTGGGGAACTTCCTGGGGGTCAACCTGCTGACCGCCGCCACGGCGCAGGTAGCGGTGACGGCGATCGGCACCGCGACGACGGTGCTCGACACCGCGCTCAATACGGTGGTGAAGACGACCCTGACCGCCACCGGCGCGATCGACCTCAACGCGCTCGCCCAGAGCGTCGTCACCGCGTATGCGACCTTCCAGTCGACCATCGACGCCACCGTGCCCGCGCTGTCGCTGGCGTTCGGGGCCAAGGCGCAGACCGCGGTGGACGTGATGGCCACCACCAACGGCTCGTTCCGCCTCCAGTAGCAGCCAGGCGCCCGGTCTACCCGGGCCGGGCGCCGCGCCGCCGCTTCATGGTCGCCAGGCCGACGATCGCGTAAGATGCGCCCGTGCCGATGGCGATGTTCGAAGGAGCCTGCGCGTTCATCATCGCGCTGACCCTGTACGCGATGGCGCGCCAGAGGCCGCTCGCCGAGCTCCTGCGCGACTATCTGGCGCTCGCGCTCAGCGCCTGGCTGGGCGAGCAGAGCTGCATCCAGTTATATAACTTCTACGGCTACTCTCCGGCCTGGCACGGACGCCTGGGGCAGGTTCCGATCCTGGTGCCGCTCATCTGGCCGCTGGTCGTCCTGTCGGCCTGCGAGGTGGCCCGGCAGCTGCGGCCGCGGCTCGCGCTCCCGGCGCTGGCCGGGCTGGTGGCGGCGATCGTGGCGCTCGATGCCTCGCTGGTCGAGGTCGTGGCGGTGCGCGCCGGGCTGTGGCAGTGGGCGGAGCCGGGGCACCTGGGAGTGCCGCTCATCGGGGTGCTCGGGTGGGCCTATTTTGCCCTCGGCGCGGCCTTCTGTCTGCTGCGGCCCGCTGCCGGGTGGCGGCTGCTGCTGATTCCGCTCGCGCCGCTCTGCGCGCACGTGCTGATCCTGGCAAGCTGGTGGGGCCTGTTCCGCTGGACGCTGCGCGGGGAGCTCGGGACCGGGTCGGTGGTCGGCATCCTGGCGGTCGGCGCCCTCGCGCTGGGAGCGGCGGGGGTCGAGCGGCGGCGCGGTGGCGGGATTCCTCTTTTGATCGCTCTGCCGCGGGCGCTGGCGGCCTCACTGTTCCTGATGCTGCTCGTGACCAGCGCCCCTGCCGACGGCAAGCTGTGGCTCCACACCGCCGCGGTGGCCGTCCCATACTGCGTGGCGACGCGCTGGCACCCCGCCTGGACCCGGAGTCCGCCGGTCTAGAAAAACCGCTCTAGAAAAAATAGATATTCTGCGGCAGTCCGAAGTGCTGCCACACCGCGGTACCAACCAGAAACAGGACGAGCAGACCCGTTCCCAGGTGGGTAATCCGGATGCAGTCGGCCGAGGTCAGACCGACCGCCAGCCGCCGCCGATAAAAAAGCCACTGGATGAGGGGCGCGGCCAGCATCAGCCCTTCGCGCAGCCCCAGCACGCCGGTGAGCAGCCCGCCCAGCAGCACCGCGGCGGCCAGCCACAAAAGCCCCGCCACCAGCCGACGCGCCGCCGCCGGTCCGTGCACCACCGGGTAGGTCGGGATGCCTTCGGCGCGGTCGCCCGCAAGGTCGCGGAAGTCGTAAAGAATCTCGTAGGTGTGCTCAAAGATGAGGAAGAACAGAGCCAGCGTCAGCACCGCCGCCGCGCTGAGCCCGCGGACCGGGCGGGTGACGATGAACGGGTAGACGAAGCAGGTCAGGATGAACAGCGCCGCCGAGGCGAAGTTCTTGAAGAAGTACAGCTCCTTGAAGCGCGACAGGCCGCGCGGCGTCGGCAGCAGTCGGTAGTTGTAGCAGAGCCCGACGACCTGCACGAGGATGCGCCACGGCGTCAGCTGCGGCCACAAGAGGTGCGTTCCCAACAGCGAGCCGAAAAGGAGCAGCCCCGACCCCCAGGTCAAAAGGCGCTGCCGGTGTGCCACCCGCGCGGTACCCGGAATTCCGTTTTTCAGATCTTCAGCAATGTCGGTGATGCGGTTCATCAAGTTGATGAGGAACCAGTCGAGTCCGACGATGACAGACAGTCCCAACAGGTACCGCCCGCTCATCAGCCAGCCGAAGGTGAGCATCCCCGTCATGGCGATAAGGACGATGTGGTAGCGGGCAATGCTCAGCGCATCGGCGAGGCCCTGGGAAGCAGGCGAGGCAGGCGGGGCAGGCGAGTTCATGACGAGCGCCTAGCATAGACAGCGCCCCCAAGCTGGACAAGCGCAAGCCTCGATGTCCGCTGCTCCATCGCCAAGCTGTCACGCGACGGCGGCGATTTTTTGCCAAGATGTCACGCACTTGCGCGCGCGCGGGTCGCTGGTCCGTCGAAGGCCGCTTGGCACAAGGCATGCTTTTTTGGCCCGCATGCACGCCCTCGTCCTATACCTGTTGACCCTTCTGCCGGCGGTCGCCACCTGCATCACCAACTCGGGCAAGACCGCCTGCGGCTACCACTGCCTGGCCGCCCACGGCGAGGTCGCCTGCGCCCGCACCGCGGCCGGAGTGTGCGGCGCGACCGACAGTAACCTCGTCTGCTGGGACCCCTCCGACACGGTGCGCGCCCATTACGGCGACCGGGTGCCGCGCCCCGAGTGCCGGACGCGCGGCGGCACGGTCGTGTGCGGCTACCACTGCGAGACCGCCGACTCCGAGGTGCGGTGCGCCGCGACCCCCGATGGGATCTGCGCCACCACCCTGCGCGGCGTGACCTGCTGGGACCCGCCGGCCGCCAGCTACTGCGCCGACCAGAACTCGCTGCCGCGACCCAAGTGCATCAGCGTCAATGGGTACACGGCGTGCGGCTACGGCTGCCTGGCGCGAAACGGCGAGCTCGCCTGCGCCTTGACCCCCGGCGGCAGCTGCCAGACCGCCCCGAGCGGCATCGTCTGCTCGGATCCGGAGTCGCCGCCGCTGTGCGGGGGCCAGCCGTGCCGCCCCGACGATCCGGTGACGGGCCGCCCGTGGTGCCGCCCGCCCAAGTAGCGCCTTAGAAGTCGCTTACCGGCTTGCGGAAGGCCAGCACCACATAGGAAGTGGTCGCCGCGTTGCCAACCTGGTCGAGCGTGAAGTTTCCGTCCAGGGCGTAGCTCGTGCGGATGCCGCCGTTTGGCCCCTGCGCCGCCCGCAGCTTCTCATCGACTCCCATCGGCAGCGGCTTGCCGAGGACGCGGGCGCACAGCTTGAGCAGCGCGACCTTGTAGGTCGTATAGGCGCGATCGTTCACCGCGGCCAGGTCGTAGATGCCCTTGCCATCCCACTTCCCAAGGAGGCTCTGCCACAGCGTATCGGTCGGCATGCCGCGATTGCGGAGGTTGAGGATCTGCAGAGCGATGAGGTCGGCCGCGCCCTTGCCCGGACTGCTGCTCGCAAAGCCGCTCATGGTCGTCGTGCTGCAGATGCCGAAGTTGCAGTCGTCGCCCAGCCAGTCGCCGCTTGGGTGGTCGCGGTGTCCGACGCGCCCCGGGCAAGCGGCGCCGGAGCTGCCGCAGCTGGCGGCGGGCCGCGCCTGACTCTCGGGGGTACGGTTGCACGCGCTGCGCGGGGTGAGCGGAATCTGCGCGCCTTTGGTGGTCACCGGATCGACGTGATGGTTGAGCGCCGCGTCATGCTCGGCGACATCGCCGCAGCCGCAGATTTTGTACGAGCGCAGGGCGCCGAGGATGGCATCCCGGCGGGTCGGGTTGGGGGTCGGCAGGTACTCGTAGGCGCGCGCCGCCAGGGCATTGTCGTCAGAGGTATAGTAGGTATTGGCGGCCGGGTACTCGCGGAGGAGCGCCAGGGTGGGGTTATACAGCGAGTCGAGGTATGCCGTGACCTGGCCCCAGTCCGGCTCGATCGCGGGCGCCAGATCGACGACCGGTGCCAGGTCCGCGCGGCCGTCTCCCGGATCGGGCAGATCACGCAGATCGCGCGCGCGGGCGGCAAGGTCGGCGTAGCCCGCCGGGGCCCCGCCGGAGCTGCACCCGATCCCTACAAAAATGACGAGCAGAGCAATACTTCGCATGAGTTGCCTCCTGGTTCGCGATCGCGCGCAGCATAGCCTAGACTCCGCGCGCTACGCAGCCGTTCGGCACGGTCCAGGTAATGGCGCCCTTGCCAAGCCGATGTCACGCCCATGTCAAGCCGATGTCACGCACGTGCCGACAGCCGGCAAGCGGACCCTTGACTTGGCAGCCAGGGTGGTTCTACCGTCAGAACTAAGACCTGAAGTAGCCCGAGCGGCCCCGGGAAGGGGTCACTCCAAGGAAATACCCATGCCCTCCTATCAAAAGTACCTGGCCACGGCCCTCTTCCTGCTTGCCACCATCCCGGGAAGCGCGCGCTCCGCCGAGCCGACCTGCCCGGGCGGCGGCGCCAGCGGCACCATCACCGTCACGGACAAGAAGCTCGACTCATCCCAGGTCAGCAGCACCACTGTCCTCAAGGCCGAGCAGCGCTGCACGCTCGCCAAGGAAAAGTCGGCCGAAGACTGGGAAGTGAACCTGGTCGCCCACCTGAGCCGCGCGATCGGCGCCGAGCAGGTAAACATCGTCTTTTACGATCAGGCAAGCGGCAAGCCGGAGACGCCGGGAAACGAAGTAAATAGCTTCGCGATAAAGACCAAGAAGGACACGAAGATCGTGATCGCCACCCTCGAGATAAATCCCGACGGCGGCTTCAAGGTCGGTGGGAAGTACAGCATCGTCGTTACGCGCCTTGTAAACGGGCGCGAAGAGGTCTACGCCAAAACGACGCTGCAGCTAAAGTAGCGGCGCGGCGGCGCCGGGCACTTTTCCTATATTCCTTCCCCGGCAACCTGGGTAATAATCTCAGCTCCTCCACACTACCTAGGAGCACGCCGCCATGTCCGGACCACGAACCCTTGGCTTACGGCTTCTTCTTGCCGCTGCGACGCTGAGCGGCGCCAGCTGCTCCGGCAGCTCGATCTACGACAACACCACCGGCGCGTGTCAGCCGGGCGAAATGAAGTGCGAAGGCGACACGCTGTTATCCTGCAACGCCAGCGCCACGTTTTACAACAAGACTCCGTGCAGCGCGCCGACCCACTGCGACGCGCAGTACGGCTGCATAAGCTGCGTCCCGGGTACCACCGTGTGTGAAAACAGCATCGAGGTTCACTCGTGCAGCGCCGATGGAACTGTCGGCCCGGTGACCCAGCAGTGCGGCTTCGGACAGACCTGCAGCAGCGGCGCCTGCGTCGACTCTTGCGAGGTGGCGGCGAGCCAGTTCGTCTACCTCGTCGACTCGCAGAATAACTTCCTCAGCTACGAGCCGCGCATCGACTCCGACCCGCAGAGCTTGAAGGTCATCGGGAAGCTGAAGTGCTCGACTACCTCGTCGCCGTATGCGATGGCGGTGGATCGCAAGGCGCGGGCGTGGGTGCTCTATCAGGACGGCAGCTTGTACCTTGTAAACCCGCAGGATGCTTCGTGCACGCCGGCGGGCTACACGGCCAATCAGCAGGGCTTTACGACGTTCGGAATGGGCTTTGTTGCCGACGGCGTCGGCTCGCGCAACGAGACCCTGTACGGCGGCAGCGGCCCGCTCAACGGCAACAAGGGCCTGGCGCGGATCGATCCGACGAGCCTCATGTTAAGCAAGATCGCCGCCTTCCCCGCCATCGACTACGCAGTCGAGTTCACCGGCACCGGCGCGGCCGAGCTTTACGGCTACTTCCCCAGCGCCACCACCGGCAAGAACTTCATCGCCCGCATCAACAAGACCACCGCGCAGTACGACCTGACGTGGCAGCTGCCGGCGCTGGCCGCGCAGCCCAATGCCTGGGCGTTTGCTCACTGGGGCGGGCGCTACTATCAGTTCGTCACGGTCAACGGCCAGAATCAGATCTTGCGCTACGACCCGACGACCAAGGCCAACATCGTGGTGCAGTCGAGCACCCCCTATCCGATTGTCGGCGCCGGAGTCTCGACTTGCGCTCCCTACATCGTCGGCTAGCTCATAAGGACCGGCGCGCGTTATCGCTGGGCGGCAACACCCCGCCAGGCGACCGCGCGGGTCAGTTTATCACCTGAAGCTGAGCGCTCCCAGTGATGCCGCTTAGCTGGGCGCTAATCGTCACGATACCCGCGGAAACCCCGGCTACAAGTCCGGCGCTGTAGCCATCGTTTGCGACCGTCGCAACCCGGCTATTAGAGCTGGTCCACCGAACCTGGTCCGTAATGTACAAGGAGGTGCCGTTAGAAAAAACGGCGACCGCAGACATCTGGCCGGTGGACCCGGCACGGATCACCGAAGGATCCGCGGTGACGCCAATCGAACGCGCGGACGCTACAGAGGAAGACACGGAGGAATCGCAGCTTGCGCATAGCAGGCTGGCCGTGACTCCCAGGGCCATGGCGACGGTTGCGGTTGCGGTTGCACGGAGGCTTGCGGCGCGGGCGCGCCGAGGGACTTTTGCCATTACAGATCTCCTGTTAAACTCTCTGGTCCGTGCGAGCGCATGATAGGCTCTAGGACTACGTCAGCCGGTCTTTTCCGCTGGAGCATGGGCCATGATATATACCATGATGCGCCTCTCGACTGCGAGGAGTTCCAGCTTCTCACTAATAGGGTCAGTGGGGTCAGCACGGTGCTGAAGCGGCCCGATTCCGAAGAGCATGACCTCCTTGCCGCCTACCTGGCAACCGGCGATGAGCTCTCGTGGGAAGAGGCGGCCGAGCAGCTCGGGCGGATACTCGCAGTCGGACTCTGTCCCGAAGATCGCGAGTTCGATCGCTTCCTGCCCTACGAGATGCAGCTCGTTTCTTATCAGTACTGGACGAGTCTCGCGGTGGCCAAGCGGGCGGCGGCGTGGTTTGCCGAGCTGGGGGTTCGCACCGTGGCCGACATCGGCTCTGGGGTGGGGAAGTTCTGCGTCGCGGCGGCGCTTTTTGGCGGGGGCGGGGGCCGCTTCACCGGCCTTGAGCAGCGGCGGTGGCTCGTGGCGGCGGCGCGGAACCTCGCCCGGCTGTTCAGGGTCGAGGACCGGGTCAGCTTCATCACCGGGGCGGTGGGCGAGGTCACCCCTCCCATCGCCGAGGCTTATTACTTCTATAACCCGTTCGCGGAGAACCTCTTTCCCGCGAGCGATCACCTCGACGACAGCGTGGTGCTCGGCCAGGCGCGCTACGACCGCGACATCGCCGCAGTGGAGCAGTTCCTGTGCCGCGTTCCTGTCGGTACCTTCATCCTTACGTACAACCGATTCGGCGGGCGGATTCCCTCCGGCTATGATGAGGTGCGCGTCGCGCGCGATCTGCCGGCGGTGCTGCGCATGTGGCGTAAGACACGCGTCTGCCACGAGTCCGGCACCGCCCAGTCGATGATCGTCGAGCCGACCTAGCGCCGCTGGCTGCGCAGGATGATTGCGCAGGATGATTGCGCAGGATGATTGCGCAGGATGATTCCGCACTGGGACTGCGCTAAAGTGTCGCCGCATGAATGATAACGAAAAGACCCCGTACGAGCTGCTCGGCGGCGAGGCCGTGGTGCGGCGGCTGGTCGAGCACTTCTACGACACCATGGGCCGCACCGAGCCGGCGCTCGCCCGGCTGCACGTCTGCGACGAGCACGGCCAGGTAAGCCGCGAGAGCCGCGACCGTTTCGCGCTGTTTCTCATCGGCTGGCTCGGCGGGCCGGACGACTACGTCCGCCAGCACGGTCACCCGCGCCTGCGCATGCGCCACGCCCGCGTCGCGGTGGACCCCGCCATGCGCGACGCCTGGCTGCGCGCCATGACCGCTGCCCTTGACGAGGTAGGCGCCAGCGGCCGGGTGCGTGGCTTCTTGCAGCAGCGGCTGGCCGAGGTGGCGGACTTCCTGCGCAACACGCCTTGATGCCGGCGACGGCGCTCGCCGCGGCCGGGGTCAGCGCGGGTGCCGGCTCAAGGCTCTGCCTGGTGGAGGACGGTTCCGTTATTGCCGACGATCCAGGTCTGCTGGCCGGGGGCGCTCCACACTCCGTTCAGGTCGCTGGCGGTGGGGCTTGTCTGCAGGTTCCAGGCGCTGCGGTACCACTTGAAGATCGACCCGCCGTCCCCGACCGCCCAGGCGGTGTCGGCGTCCACGGTCCAGACGCTGTTGAGCACCGGCGTGCTCACCGTCCCGGCCGGCTGCGATTTCCAGCTTGTGCCGTCAAAGCGAAAGGCCAGGCTACCCACGCCGACCGTCCACACGTTGTCGGGGGCCTGGGCGGAGACCGCCCGGAGTGAGCCGCCGCCAACCACGGTCATGC
The DNA here is from genome assembly GCA_035437965.1 of Pseudomonadota bacterium. GTDB lineage: Bacteria > Myxococcota_A > Polyangia > Palsa-1104 > JAEUJZ01 > CALFML01. The sequence goes on along the minus strand of DAOMZC010000166.1, from coordinate 1,515 downwards.
TCCACGCGACGCCATTCCACGCGGCGATCCTTCCCATGTTGCTGACCGCCCAGATGTGCTGCGGGTCCACTCCGGAGAGCGAGAGGAAGTTTCCATAGGTGCCGTCCATGAGCGACAGGTTCCAGTTCACGCCATCGCCCCGGTAGATGAGCCCCTGGTTACCCGCGACCCAGACCTGGCTCGCGTTCTCCACCCAGATTCCGTAGAAATTCGTGGTGGACGGCACGGCCTGCTGGGTCCAGCTGGCGCCGTCCCATCTGTAGACAGTGCCGTTGTCGCCCACTACCCAGATGTTGTTGGCGCCCAGCCCGGCGATTGTATAAAGGGCCGGCCCGGAGGCCGCCTTGGACGTGTGCCAGCTCTGGCCGTCCCAGTGAACGATCGAGTTCGGATACGAGATCGCCCAGATGTCGCTGGGACTCGTGCCCCAGACGCCGAACAGCTGACTGGCGGCCAGGCTGCTCGGGCTGTCGTTGCAGAAGTAGCCGCTGCACTGCAGATCGGTCGGGCTCGTCCCGCCGTCGGTTGATGGCACGCACTCGTTCAGCAGCGGGTCGCACGAAGTGCCGGCGGGGCAGACGGACGGACCTTCGAACAGGCAGGCCCGCGGGTTGCGCACCGTCAGGCTGCAGCCGAGCAGCCAGCTGGCCGTCAACAGACAGAGTACGGACTGTCTCATCGTGGAGCTCCGCTTTTGTTTCCAGGACGGGGGCCGGGGATCGCGACCAGCGCGATTCCGGCGCCGACCAGGGTCAGGCCCACCGCCAGGCCGCCCGCGCCCAGGTTGGCGGTCGCATACAGGTAGCTGCAGTTGCCGGCCAGCGAGGGCGGCTGGTCGGCGCAGGTGCCGTCGCGGGCGGTTCCTGCCGCGCCCAGGCCGGCCAGCGTGGCGCCCGCCGCGATGGCGACTCCACCGGTGGCGAGACGCCAGCGTGGCCGCCGGGGACGGTCCACCGGGACGCTCTTTGGCGGCACGGGCAGGAGCTTTGCCGGCTCGGGCTCGGGCGCGATGGCATTCAGCGCGAGCTGCACGCTCACGGTCTGGTCGGCAACGACGTTTACCTGGGTGCGCTGCGGCTCGAACTCGGGCTTGTTGACCTGCACCTCGCGCAGGCCGGGCAGCGAGGGGCCTTCCCAGGGGGTGACGCCGCGCACCTGGCCATCGATGAGGACCTGCGCCTCCGCCGGCTGCGAGGTCACGCTGATGATTCCTCTTCCCAGCTTGGCCGCTCCGCCGAGCAGCCGCCGGGTCAGCAGCAGCGCGGCTTCCCCGAGCGGCTCGGCGCCGGTGCCGCAGCCCTGCTCACCGCGCAGCGCGCTCTGGCCGGTCTTGACGTCCAGCAGCTCACCGCGCAGACATGGAGCGGCGGGGTCGGGCGGCGACGGCGGTGGCGCGCCGGGCAGCTCCAGGCGCAGGACCTGCCGCGCCTCGGCGGCGGCGGCGAAGGGCAGCTGGCACTCTGGCCGGGTCAGGCAGTCCGGAGCCTGGCTGCGCGCCACGGCGGCGAGCGTCTC
>DAOMZC010000165.1:0-9855 GCA_035437965.1 Pseudomonadota bacterium | reverse complement strand
CGTTGACCGCGTCAATGACATACAAAATAGTGAGCTTCAGGTCGGCCGCGCAGTAGTTGGCATCGCACACCGGGGTCAGTCCGGGCAGGTTGATGTTGGCGGCACGGAGGAAGCTGTAGCAGGTCGAGACATCGGCGCAGGCAATCGGTGGCAGGGAGAAGCCCGCCGGCAGGCCGGTGGGCGGGATGCTGTAGGTGAAGGTCTGCTGGCCGAGCTTCTGATCTTGCGGAGTGGCGCCGCAGCCGGCCGCGGCCACTGCAAAGAGGCTCCCAAGAGCCAGGCCGGCGGTCAATCGATGCAGTTTCTGCTTTAGAGAACTAAAATACGCATGAATATAAGTTTTCATGCTATGATTATATCATATTCGCCAATTTATTAATAAATATAAACCTCTGTTGATATGCGACTTTGCGCCCCGAGAGCTCACCCCGGCGCGGCAGCGACCTGGAACAGCGGAAACCACGAGTCGTCCGTCTCTGCCAGCTGCGCCTGGGCGAGGGCGCCGATGTCCTCCCAGCGCGTCGGCGGTCCTTCCAGGGGCGCCTTCCAGGTGGGGTTGGCCAGCGCGAACTGCATCGCCGCCAGGCCCTCTTCGCGGCGCGCGTAGTGAGTATGGACGTGGGTGTGCCGATTGATCGCTTCCACCGCTCGCACCGCCTGTACATCCATACCGCCCTGCCAGCCGCAGGTGGCAAGGACTCCGCAAGGTCCCAGCGCCTTGAGGGTCGCGCGGGCCACCGGGGCGCCGATGTTGTCGATGAAGATGTCCACGCCCTGCCCGCCGGTGCGCTCCTTGACGAGCTTGAGGAAGGACTTTTCGGCGCGCAGGTAACCCTCGCGGTACTCGGGGTCGCGGGCGTAGCGCTCGGCGGCGAAGCTCAGGCCGGGGAAGTCGCTGCGCTCGACGACGCCGATGCCGAGGGCGCGCAGGTGGGCGGCGCGCTTGGCCTTGCCGGTGATCATCGTCACCTGGCAGCCGGCCGCGCGCGCCAGCATCAGCTCGGCCAGGCTCACCCCGCCGCCCCACGCCCAGACTGTCGGACACGGATTCTCATCGAGTCCGACCTGGGTGCGGTAGCAGCCGAGCGCCACCTTCCAGTTCGACCACGCCGACACGAAGCGCAGCGAGAAGGCGGCCCACTCATGGACGGTCAGCGGGCTCGGCTCGGGAATGGGAATCAGGCAGCGCGCCGGCAGCACCGACTGCTTGGCGAGCACTCCCATGGTCGCCGGACAGTCGTAGGCCAGCGCGTAGCGCATGTAGCCGAAGCGCTCCCACGGGGTGGCGTTGCCGAACACGAACGCGAGGTCGCCTTCCTTAAGACCCTTCACCGCGGAACCGGGCCGCAGGACCCGCACGACTCCGGAGTTGCCGATGACCACCGCGGGCTCGCTGCGCTGGCGGCAGATGTCGACCGGACGGCGCTTCACCGCGTGGGTCATGTTGCCTTCCCAGCAGCCTATCTGCGGCTCGACCAGGACCTCGGTGGGCTTGAGCTCGGGCAGAGCGAACTCCGCGAGCTGCAGCGCTCCGGGCTCGTAGGAGCTGATCGGTCCTGCCTGCAGTACCCAGGCCGTGGTGACTGATGACATCCTGGTACTCCTGACTGGTGAAGACTCCGCGCCCCTGCCCCAATCGGCGTGTCTGCCGGTGCGACACGTAACGCCGGACTCCCTCCCCCCGGAGGCAGTCCAGCCGGTCAAGCCGGGGTCGTGCCGGTAGAATTGTCCGGTTCCGCCACCGATATTGTCAATGGTTCTTTAGGCGAGAGCCGCGCCTAGATACTCGGGCGACCGGCGGGCGGACTTGCAAGCAGAGGCAGTGTGGGAGGAGTCCTACCGGAACGCAGGAGCGCGGCCGGCGACCGCCGACTTTTGGGAAGGCTCGGCGCGTACCCAGCCGCCGAAGACCTGCTCAAGGGCCGCGGCCACGGCGACCGTCAGGTGATCATTGCCGCGCCGGGCGATCACCTGGATCGCGACCGGCAGGCCGTGCTCGTCAAAGCCCATCGGCACCACGGTCACCGGATAGCCAAGGACGCTCCACAGGCCGGTGTAGCCGCTGTCAAAGGGGGTGAGCAGCGGGGTGTGATGGCGCGGCGCCGGCCGACTGTAGGGCGGCTGCAGGATGACTCCGTACTCGCCGAGCTGCGCGTCCAGCTGCTCGCCCAGGCGCGCCGCCCGCGCGAGCCACTGCTTCTCCTGCCCCGGCAGCCGCCGCATCACCGCCTCGGCGAGCACGGTGACCAGCGACGGCAGCACATAGCGCGAGCGCCCAAACGGCAGCTTCGCCAGCTCGCTCAACACCGGAATCCCGGCGCCGCCGCTGAGCAGGTCCGCGTAGCCGCTCGGGTTCGCCTCGGTCATCGCCGCCGCCCAGATCCAGAACCCGTGCCGCAGGTCGGGCGCGTCGAGCGAGCCCACCCGCGCCCCGCGCGCCCCAAGCGCCGCCGCGGCGCGCTCGACCGCCTTGCGCATCACCGGGTGCGCCCGCCGCTCGCCGCTGTCCGGGATCGCGAACACCGACACCTGGGCCAGCGCGACCGCCGCCGGATCCCCCAGCTGCCACGGCTTGACCGTCACGTCCTTTTCATCGGGACCGGCCATCACCCGCAGCAGCGGCATCACGTCCGCGACCCGCCGGCACAGCGGGCCGATGACCAGGTAGCGCTCATCGGGACGCGCCGGCGGAAAGTGGCCGGTGTTCGGGCACAGCCCCATGGACGGCTTGTGACCCACCGTGCCGCAGAACGCCGCCGGGATGCGGACCGAGCCGCCGATGTCCGAGCCGATGCCGAACACCGTCCCCCCCGCCGCGACCAGCGCGCCCTCGCCGCCGCTGGAGCCGCCGCTGGTGCGCCGTCCGTCCCACGGGTTGCGGGTGCGCCCGTAGATCAGGTTGTGGGTCTCCAGCCACAGCCCGCCCTCCGGGGCGTTGGTCGCGCCCAGCACGATCGCTCCGGCGCGGCGCAGGCGCTCGGTCACCGTCGCATCGCTCGCCGCCCGCTGGCCGCGCAGGCGGACCATGCCCCCGGTGTGCGGCATTCCGGTGACCGCGATGAACTCCTTGATCGAGCACGGCACCCCGAGAAGCGGCGGCAGGGCGGCCTGCGCCTCGGCACTGTCCGCGGCCGCGGCGTAGCGCGCCGCCGCGGCCTGGGCCTCGGCCCGCGCCGCCTCGAAGCGGGTCTCGATGAGGGCGTTGATCGCCGGGTTCACCGCCCGGCTGCGGGTGATGTGCGCCTCGACGAGCTCCACCGGCGACAGCTGCCGGCGGCGCAGCAGAGTCAGCAGCTGCACCATCGACAGCTCGGTAAGCGCCCGCGGCGCCCCGGCAGCCTGCCCGTCCGGAGTCACCTGCCAGCCGCCAGCTGGCCCGGCAAGCGAAGATACTTCCTGGGAATTCTCTTCCATGGTCATTACGGCTACTGCAGGATCAGCGCGCCATACGGCGGGACCGTGAACGAGGTCGCCGTCGTCCCGGTGATGAGATCCTTGCTCATCACCGGCCGGTTCACCGTCTGCGCCGTCGCCATGCGGCTCAGCACCACGGCCAGCGACTGCCCACCCTTCTCGATCTTGAACTCGTACACCGCCGGCGTGTTCTGCACCGTCGACAGCTGGCTCGCCGGGTCGGTGAACAGCGGGCTCCCCTTGCGGATCGCGACCAGCTTCTTGTAGTAGCTGTAGAGGCTCGCCGGATCGTCCTTCTGCGCCGCCCACGAGCTCGTGTCATCGGCCTGCATGTACAGGATGAACGGATAGTCCGGATTCGCTGCCTTGCACACTCCCGCCCCCAGCATGAGCCCCGCGTTGTCGGCATCGGTCTTTCTGAAGTCGATGTTCCACGCGGTCTTCTTGTCGCCGGCAAAGCTCAGCGCGCGGTACCAGCTCATCGGCTCGCGGATGAACTCATCGTGATCGTAGGGCTCGGTGCCCAGGTACTTGGCGCGCTTGCCCTGCTTGCCGAACTCCTCGCCGTAGTAGATGACCGGCATGCCGGGCACGGTAAGGACGATGGTCGCCGCCTGCTTGAGCAGCGCATCGATCGGCCCCGGACGACCGGCAAACTGGGTCGCCGGCCGCTCCAGATCGTGGTTTGACAGGAAGCGCTCGAAGTAGTGATTGGGGTTGCCGCCCGCCGCCGTCGCCGCGGCATCCTGCTGCAGCTTGCCCAGGTACTTGACGAAGTCGACGTCATCGCCGCTCTTGCCGGTGAGGAAGTTGCTCACGTAGGTGCGGAACGGAAAGTCGAACTGCGAGTCCATATCGCCCGCGTACGGCACCATGTTGGCGGCCGCCAGCGGATCGTCCCAGCGGTTCTCGCCAGCGAGGATCACCGCCGCGGCGCCCGGGGCGCGGGGGACTCCTTTTTTCACATGGTAGTTGAACTCCTTCCACCACACGTGGGTTCCGTGCTTGTCGACCGCGATTCCATTATTGTCATCAAACTGGTCGATGTGCTTGGAGGCATCCAGGCGGAAGCCGTCGGCGCCGAGGTCGAGCCAGAACGCCGAGATCTTCTTCATCTCGGCGCGCACCGCGGGGTTGTGGTAGTTGAGCTCGGGCGTCGCGCTGCCGAAGATCTGGTGGTAGCAGACGTAGTTCTTGCACGCCCAGATGACCGCCGAGGGATCAAAGGGGTGCTTGTCGGTGAGCATGTTCGTGTACTCGTCCGACCAGACAAACCAGTCGCGGTACTTGGCGTGATCCTGGTTCTTGGGATCAATCGCCGCGACGAACCACGGGTTTACGTCCGCAACATGGTTCTCGACCAGATCGAGGATGAGCTTTATTCCCAGCGCGTGCGCCGCCGCCGCCAGATCGACGAAGTCCTTGCGCGTGCCCACCGCCGGATCGATGTCGTAAAAGTCGGTGGTGTCGTAGCCGTGGTAGCTCTTGGCGCGGAAGACCGGCGTCATCCAGATTGCATCGGCGCCGAGCCCCTTCAGATAGGGCAGGGCGCTGCGCAGCCCGACCAGGTCGCCGATTCCGTCCGGGGTCGCCGGATCGATCCCGCTCTGCTTGCTCGCGTCGGTGACCGCCTTGGGGCTGCCGCCGTCGGCGAAGGTGCGGACGATCAGCTGGTACATGATCTGCTGGCTGCCCCAGCTTGCCCAGTCCGCGGCCTTCTCGATGGTCGTAAACGCGACCGGAGTAAGCTCCAGGACCGCCGACTCGTCCTTGAGCTGCCCCAGGTCCGGGCTCTGCAGGGTCGAGCTGATCTTGTAGTAGACCTTGGTCCCGGGCGTCAGACCGGGCAGGACGAGGCCGGTCGCGTTGAGGTTGTCGGTCGCCGCCCAGCTTGCCTGCTTGTCGAGCGTCGCCGCTGTAGCCCCGTAGCTGACGGTTCCGGTGGAGCCCGGCGGGACGCGGAACATCAGCCGCACCGAGCCGTTGCCCAGATCGATGAAATCGCTCGGCCGCGAGATCTTGAACGCGGGGCCGGTGGCCGCCGGCCGCTGCAGCTGAATCGCCTGTCCCTGGGTAATCCAGCACTCGGCGAGGCTCGGCCGGCCCGGACTCTTCTGCAGATCGAAGAACCGCGCGCTCGTCTCGACATCCTTCTTGCAGTCCGCCCCCTGGCACTTTACCGGAATGAGGCCGAGCCAGGCGTCGGCGGTGTCGCCGGTGGCGGTGACCGCGACATCGGTGTAGGCGCCAAAGTCGTCGGTCTGGCTGAACAGCTGCGGCGCGCCCCAGGTGGTGCCGGTGGTGCCGGCGCCCCAGAAGTGGACGCCCCAGCTCTTGGCGTCGCCGGGTCCCTGCAGGCGATAGTGGATGCGGATGAAAGAAGCGGCGACGGCCGCGTCGGGCGGCAGCACTGCGCCGTCGGTCGGGCTCTGGGGGCTGTCGGTGCCGCAGCCGGGGAGCGCGAGCAGACCGCTCAGGATGGACAAAGCGCCGTAGCTACGTAAGTGGCTCATGGAATCTCCAGTCGGTTGGCTGCTGGGGGCGCCGCCGCGAACATCGCGGTGCCCGTCGCCGAGCGCCCCGTGGGGGCGGCGTCCAGCGGGGCAGCGACCGGCGACCCAAGGCGCACATGGGCGGACTATAGTGAGCCTCCCGCTGTGGTCAAGCGTAGAGATGGCGGCTGGCCAGGCTCGGCGCCGGCGTAGCGGGCGACTCCGAGCGTGCGGCTACAGTGGGCCCCCGCTGTGATCGAGCTTAGAGCTGGCGGCCGCCGGGCTCGGCGCCGGCGCGGCGGATGAGTCCGAGCGCGGATCAGGTCTTGAGGAAGCCCTCGCGCTTGATGCGCAGCTTGCGCATCTTGCTCTGCAGCGTCGTCGGCTTGAGGGCGAGCAGGGCGGCGGCGCCCGTGGGTCCGTAGATCTGGCCGCCAGTCTGCAGCAGCGCCCGCTCGATGCACGAGCGCATCGTCTCCTCATAGCTCTGCACGCGGCTGCCCTCCCCGGCCAGCCGGCGCGTCGGGGCGGCGCTGTGCTCGACGAACTCGCCGGGCAGCACCAGCGCCTCGCGCCCGGGGGTGAGGATGAGCGCCCGCTCGAGCAGGTTCTCCAGCTCGCGCACGTTGCCCGGCCAGTGGTGGCGGCGCAGAAGGTCCAGGACCTCCGGGGTCAGTAGCGGCGGCGGGCGCTCGTGCCGACGGGCGAGCTTCTCCAGCAGCACCTCGACGAGGACGGGAATGTCTTCCTCACGCTCGCGCAGCGGCGGCAGGGTGATCGGGAAGATGTTCAGGCGGTAGTACAGGTCGGCGCGGAAGGTGCCGCGCTCGATCATCTGCTCGATCGGGCGGTGGGTGGCGGCGATGAGGCGCACGTCGACGCTGTGGGTGGTCTCGCCACCGACGCGCTCCAGCTCGCCGTCCTGCAGCACCCGCAGCAGCTTGGCCTGGGCGCCGAGCGGCAGCTCTGCCACCTCATCGAGCAGCAGGGTGCCGTTGTGGGCGCGCTCGAAGAAGCCGCGGTGCACGGCGGTGGCGCCGGTGAACGCGCCCTTTTCGTGGCCGAACAGCGTGCTCTCGACCAGGCCCTCGGGCAGGGCGCCGCAGTTTATCTTGAGGAACGGGCGGTTGGCGCGCGCCGACAGGCGGTGGATGCGGCGGGCCAGGATCTCCTTGCCGGTCCCCGACTCGCCGCGCAGGAGCACCGTGGTGTCCTGGCTGGCGACCAGGTCGGCCATCGCCAGCACGCGCCGGCTCGACTCGCTGACGGTGGCCACGCGCTCGGGATCGACGGCGCGCTGCAGCTCGCTGCGCAGCATCTGGTTCTCGACGTGGGCGCGCCGCGACAGGCTGGCGACGCGCTCGACGAGCTGGATGTTGCGGAAGGCCACCTGCATGACCCGGGTGAGCGCCTCGGTGAACACCTGCGGCAGCTGCTCGTTCTTGCCGCCGGCCAGGGTGAGCGCCGCGTAGCCGCTGGTCTCCCCCTCGCTGCGGAACTCGAGCACGGTCACGCTCGGCAGCGGCGCTCGGGTGCCCGACAGCGGCGTCTCACCGAGCGGCCGCTGGCGCTGGGTGGTAACCAGCTCGCTGGCGTGGAAGGTGCAGAGCACACAGTGAACCACCGGCTGCGCCGGATCGCGGCGCGCCAGCTCGAACGAGTGCAGGGGCAGCCGCCGGTGCAGCACCTCGGCGCAGGCGCGCGCCGTCGCCGGAAAGCTGTGCACGGCGCTGATCGCGCTCGCCAGCTCGCTGAGCAGCAGCAGATCTCGCGTAGCCATGGTGTTCCCCCGCTCTGGTGGCTGCCGCGGCCGGAACCTCCCGCTCTGCCCGCCCGCAACGACCGGCCGGTGGCACCGAAGCTTCGGTGCCTGCTCCAACGTAGCAGCGTTGCGGCCCGCGGACAAGCGGTACGCCGGCGTCCCTTGCCGGCCCCCGCCCGACCCGGCCGACCAAAGCCACCCTAGAGCTTTTCACGTCGCTGCGCGCCAGCCTGCATGGGCCTTCAGGGACCGGACCCGCTGACCGCTAGGAAATCTCCCGGGGCGCGGCACGGAGGCTGCTTCAGCAGATCTTGCCTGGAGGCTGGCGAAAATGGCCTACGTCATCACCGAACCCTGCATCGGAACCTGCGACACCGCCTGCGTGAAGATCTGTCCGGTCGAGTGCATCCACGGGCCCAAGATCATCGAAGAGATGGAAGGCGCCCCCGAGGCCAAGCGCAAGGTCGCGCTCAAGGCCGTCCAGATGTACATTGAGCCCGACGCCTGCATCGACTGCGGCGCCTGCGTGCCCGAGTGCCCGGTCAAGGCCATCTTCGAAGAGAGCGAGGTCCCGAGCAAGTGGCACTCGTATATCGCCAAGAACGCCGCGTACTTCAAGCAGAAGAACTCGGGCTTCCTCAAGTAGCACGGCGCGCCGCGGTCACAGCTCGCCGCGCAGGCCCAGCGACGGCAGGATCGGCAGTCCGGTGAGCGCTCCGCGCTGCGTGTAGTCATAGGAATACACAGCCTGCTCGGGGGCGGGATTGTTGTAGATGTTGCTCACGTCGAGGTAGGCGGTCAGCGTCCAGCGCTTGAACGCGAACTTGCGATCGACGCGCACGTCGAGCTGATGGAAGCTGCCGAGCCGGTCGCTGTTGCTGGCGCCGATCACCGGCTGGTAAAGATCGGTGTCGCTGTCGAAGTAGCCGCCGCTCACCGGCGTCACCGGGATGCCGGTGACGTAGCGGAAGCGTACCCCGACCTCGATCTTGTACGGAAGATAGGCGTGCGCCGCGACGATGAGGATGTGCGTCTGGTCGAAGTCGAACAGCCGGAACGCGCAGCTGGCGCAGCTGCGGCGCTCGCTGCGCAAAAGTGAGTAGCTCAGCCAGCCGAACAGATACTTCGACACCTGCTGGCGGACGAGCAGCGTGCCGCCGTAGATGCGCCCGGTAAGGAGGTTGGCGGTGCGCTCGGGCCGGAGGTCGGCGGGCGCCGGGCCGTCGCCGAACCGCCGCTGCAGGGCCGAGCTGCCGGCGAAGTCCCATAAGTGTTTATATAAGCCGGTGAGCTCTACGGTCAGCCCGCGCCAGATGGCCTGCTCGACGGCCAGCGAGAGGTGGGCCGCCCGCTCCAGGCGCAGCCGGTCGTTGCCGAAGGCGGAGAAGTAGTCCTGCACCGCCGGGTCCTGGGCGTACAGCCCGGCCCCCAGCTTCAGCCAGGTCAGCGGCGACAGCTGCAGCCGCGCGGCCAGCCGGGGATCGAGCGTCCACCGCCGCAGGAGGTTGAAGTAGTCAAAGCGCAGCCCCGGCGTCACCGAGACTCGCGGGTGCGGCTTGAGCGTCACCTCGGCGTAAAGGCCCGGGTTGACAAGCCCCGCCTCGTCTTTGGCGGTCACCTGGTTCAGCGTCCCCGGCGGCCGCTGGAACTCCCCCTCGCGCACCGGCGCCGGCACCGCGGCGTCGAGCAGTACGTACGAGGTCTGCACGTCGGCGCCGAGCAGCAGGCGCCCCCGCGGGCCGAGGTCGCGCCGCGCTTCCAGGCGAAAGTCGCTGCTCACCGCGCGCACGGTCAGCGCCACGCTGCGCCCAAGCGACAGCTCGGTCGAGCTATAGCCGGTAGTGTTCTGCAGCAACAGCTCCCACTTCTGCACCCGGCGCCTGTAGCGCACCGCCAGGCGGTGAAACAGGATGTGAGTCGCGAACTGGCCGTTGATGGTGGGGTCGACGTCCTGCGGGCGGGCAAAGCGCAGCGTGATCTGATCATCGGAGCCGAGCGCCATCACCCGCAGCTGCCCGCCGCCGACGGGATAGTTCAGGATCGCCTGGTAGTCCCAGTAGACCGGCGCGTTGACGAAGTGCAGCCCCGGCGGCTCGCCGAAGATCGCGCCGCCCAGCGCCAGCGCCGCATCGACATAGCTGCGCCGGACCCCCAGCAGCAGCGAGCCGGGCCGCGACTCTCCTTCCC
>DAOMZC010000164.1:0-9878 GCA_035437965.1 Pseudomonadota bacterium | reverse complement strand
CGCCGCCGCCGCCGCCGGCCCCGTCATTGTAGCCGTTGCCGGTGTCCTGGCCGCCGCCGCCGGTCGCCTTGATGAGGCCCACGCCGCCGGTCGGCACGGTCACCGTATTGGACATCAGGATGACCACGCCGCCGCCGTTGCCGCCGCTGCCGCCCGAGGAGTCGGCCTGGTCGCCGGCGCCGCCGCCGCCGCCCATGAACAGCTCGAACCCCGGCACCGGCTGCAGCGGGTGGCCGCCGAGACCCCCGACATCGGTGCGCTGGTAGGTCCCCCACTTCGCGTCGTTCGGAGGATCGACTGTCGGGTCGGGAGCCATGCCCATCGGCCGCGAGAACGAGTAACCGCCTCGCCCACCACCCGTGGAGGTGGTGTACATGTTGCCGTTGTCTTTGTAGGCCTGATCGAGCGCCCAGGCCATCGAGCCCCCGGTGACCATCTTGTCCATCACCCCGTGGCCGGTCCACATCGTCACATCGCCGCCACCCGCGCCGCCACCGCCGCCGGTCTTGAAGGCGTTGCCGCCGCCGCCGCCGTTGGCCGGGGCGCCGCGGCCGATGTGACCGACCCCCGCCATGTAGTCGGCCTGCGAGCCGGCGATGCTCTCGCCCTTGACCGCCCCCATCGTCTCGTCTTTGGTGACCGCCGTGGACACCTTCATGGTGAGCCCGGCGTTGGAGTTCGGATCGATCTTGCCGCCGCTGAACCCGCGCGCGGTCACGTCGATGGTCCCGCCGAGCTGGGTGTCGTGAAGCACGTGCACCGCGACGATGCCTCCGACCTTGCCATCCCAGGTCCTGGCGACTACCGACGCCCCCGGGTTGATCGTCAGGTTGTTGAACTGCGCGACGCGGACGACCTGGGTGCGGCTCGGCAGGGGGTAGTCGTTCTGCACGCCCTTGCAGGCGGTCGCGATCGTGATCTTGTTGCCCGTGACATCCGCGACGTTGACGAACTCGAACCGACCCGCCCCGTTGAGCGCCTGCACCTTGCCGTACTTCTTGGGATCGTCGGTGGTGTCGATGGTCGCCCCCTGCGCCTGATAAATCAGGATCAGGTCGTTCTTCTTGAGGGGCATCCCCATCGGGTCGGTCAGCACGGTCGCGTCAGTGACCGTCAGTACCGAGTCTCCCTTGGCCAGGGCGACCCCCAGCGTGGTGTAGGTATTGAGGATGGTCTGCGCCGCGGTGACGGTAAAGTCGCCGTCCTGCCCGGCAAGCGCCGCGCGGTACTGACCGACGCTGGCCGGCGCCGGCGGCAGGTGGGCCTCGCCGGGGCCTCGCGCATCGGGCGCGGGCGAGCAGCTGGACAGGAGCAGCATGCTGGCGGCCAGCTGCACGCTCTTTCTTCGCGCGGCCAACCGGGCCATCGGCTGTGAATTTTTTCGCTTCATCCGTAACTCCTAGGTCGAAGGTCTAGTCGGTGCATCGAGGCCAAGACAGAGACACCCTGGCGCTACAGCCCGTCACCGCGGAGCGCCGCTACCTGAGCGTAGCAGCGCCGTGGTGGTGACTAAAGCCCTGTCCGGTTACTTCTTCTTGGGCGGGACGGTGGACCGCTTGCCGGCCGGCTTGCTCCCAGGCGCCGTATCGCTCTGATCCGGAGAGCTCGGGACCGCCACATCCTTGGCTCCCACGGTCTTGACGTTGGCCGCCTGCGGCGGATCCAAGATCACGAACTCGACGCGCCGGTTCCGCTCGCGGCCCTCGGGCACGTTGTTGTTGGCGATCGGCCGGTCGGGACCAAAGCCCTTGGCCTGCAGGCGCGACGGGCTGACGCCGCCGCTCTCGATGAGCCAGTTCATCACGCTCTTGGCGCGGCGGGCCGACAGGCCGATGTTGTAGCTGCGCGAGCCGCGGTTGTCGGTGTGACCCTCGATGAGGATCTTCTTGATCTCGAGCGACTTCTGCAGCGTATCGGCCACCGACTGCAGGACCGGGTTGCTCTCCTGCAGGATGACGTCCTTGTCGGTGGCGAAGAACACCGGCGCGACGATGATGATCTTGCCGTCCTTGACCTCGGACAGCGGGCAGCCGTTGAGCTTCGGGTTCGCGCTGGCGACACCGGCGGTGTCGGGGCAGGCGTCTTCGCCGTCGGGCACCTTGTCGCCATCGCGGTCGTGCAGCGGGCAGCCAAGGCGCGTCGCATCCGGCTGCGTGCCCATCGGCTCATCGGGACACAGGTCGTCCGGATCGAGCACGCCGTCGCCATCGCGGTCCATGACCGGGCAGCCGAGGCGCGCTGGATCGGGAGTCTTGCCCTTATGCTGGTCAGGGCAGAGATCATCGCGGTCGGGGACCCCATCGTGATCGCGGTCACCCAGCGGGCAGCCCCGGCGGGCGGTATCGGGCAGCTCGCCCATCGGCTCGTTCGGACACAGGTCATCCGGATCGAGCACGCCATCGTGATCGCGGTCGCCCAGCGGACAGCCAAGGCGGGCCGCATCGGGATGCTCACCCTTGGGGGTGTCGGGGCAGAGGTCGGCGGCGTCCGGCACCTTGTCCTGATCGCGGTCGGGACAGCCGTGGGTTCGCGGGTCCTGGGTCGCGATGCCCCAGGTATCCGGACAGGCGTCCGCCGAATCAAGGATGCCGTCGTGGTCGCGGTCGCGCTCCGGCTCGGTGAGCGGCGCGTAGGCAAGCCGCAACAGCGCCCGCCCATCCGGAGTCCCCGGGGTACGCAGCACGCCGAGCCCCCCGGCGAGGCCGAGGTTTATCAGCTTGGCGATGTTGTAGTGCAGCCCCAAAAGGACCTCCAGGCTCGTATAGTCGCTGGTAAAGGGCCTGGGCTGGACCTCGTCGTTGCCGAGGATGGTGGTGCTAAGCACCGCTTCCGGGCCGATGACGAACCGCCGCTCCAGGTTGGCATAGGCAATCGCCGCGCCGAACTGGAGCTCGGAGCCCACCGTGCTGCCGCGCGGATCGGCGCTGCCAATCTGCGCCGGCGCCCGATACAGGAAGCCGCCGGTGAGCGACCACATCACATTGTGGGCAAGTCCCCCAAGAGCCAGCTTGGGCATCACCCGCACAAACGAGTCGCTCGAGGTGCTGGAGACCCCGCTATCGGTGAAGGCGCGCAGCGGGATCCACACGTTGGCCCCGATGCTCAGGGCGACCGAGCTGCGATAGGGCTGACCAAAGAGGCGGATCCACAGTCCCAGCCGCGGATCGCCGACGACCACCCCTTCGGTGGGGGCGACCCCTGCGGTGGCCGTGCCGCGCTCCAGCAGCGTGACCGGCAGGGTGGCCGTGATAAGAACCCGGTCGAGGAATGAGCCGGCAAGATCTACATGCCCGAGCAGCTGATGCTCGATAACATTGGTCGTCCTGTCGAGCTTGTCGCCCAGGTCGTGGACGTAGACCAGGGGGTTGTGGCCGTAGTTGAGGGTGATCCCGGCGGCGAAGTAACGCGTCGAAGAGTACCAGGGATGGTCGACCCAGAAAGACCACTCCCCGGCCGCCGTGGGTTCATAGCGGTTGAGGGTAAAGCCCTGCTGGGTGGACTGCGCCTGCGCCGGCGCCTCGGTCAGGCAGGCCGCACCCGCCGCGAGCCCTACTGCCAGGCCGACTGCCGATAGGGCCGATAAGCCCAGCGAGATAGAGTACGTCTTTCGCTTCACAGATTTCCTCCAGACGACAAATGGGCAAAGGGAGCGGCCATCAGGCTGTGGCCAAGCTGTAGTTTGGTCGAGCTGGTCCTTCCACAAAGCACGCGATGACGCGTGCTTTAAGGACGGCAATTAACTGGAGGTCCTTATATCCCGGGCCGCGCGAGTTTTGAATTTCTATGTGCGAGAGGTAGAAAATCGGACGCCCTGTAGGTCGCCTGTAGGTCGCCTGTAGGTCGCTTATAGGTCTAAAAGAGTCCTAAACAAGGAAGGCGCGCGCAACTCTTGCGCGGTAGGGATACCCGTTGACCTACGGTGACTTATCCGGGTATGCTTAAAAGAGCGTGTATCTGGCGGGTTGGATCCTCGGGGGAGCTCTTGGTGGCCAGGGTGGTTGTCGCCGATCTCGATAGCTGGGGGCAGAGGTAGGCGAGTTAGCATTTCGCTTCGATTTCGCGGCCTACAGGGTGCGTTTGCCTGATCCGTTCCCGGTCAGTCCATTTTGGATAGCAGAGGAACTTGTTCGATGTCATTTCGCCCCTATTCGTTGGGCCTTGTCATTCCGCTGGCGATGGTCTGTCAGTGCAGTCGCGATCTCGGCCAGCGCTCGCTATCGCCTGAGTTAGCCGCCGCCGCTCATGCTGCTGACAGCCCGCCTGCCCGGGCTCCCGCCCCGCCTGCCCCCGCCCCGCCCGCTCCCGAACCCGCTGCTTCACCAAGCGCGCGTACGGACGTACCCGCCGCCGCTCCCGCCGCCAGCGTCGCCGCCAGTGCGGCTGCAGCGCCAGTCGAGTCCGCGCCCACGGTTGCCCGAGTCACCCCTCCGACGAGTCCCGAGGCCCCTACACCGATCATTATTTCTCCGCCCGTTACGGTCCGCTACGGCGGCGTCGACATCATCCTCCAGATCCGACCGAGCGCCGGCGCGTCCGGGTCATCGTCAGCGGGCTCTGCTACTAGCTCCGGCGGTTCCGCCAGCGGAACAGCTGCGACGCGACCACCGACCGGCTCGCCCCAGGATGCGCTCACCAGCCTCAACACCGAGCCTGCCTACTCCCGCGTTGCCCCCCAGCTCACGCAGCTGCCCCCGCGCGTGGGGATCGCGGCAGCCCGATTCCCTCCCAAGAGCGCGGCGGTCGCCGTACTGGGAGTCTTGCGCTACATCGACAGCGCCAAGCTCACGCCTCAGTACGAGTCGCTGTCCAAGTCCGGTCTGTTCGAGATGCGCCACCTCACCGACCTGCGTGATCTGGCGCAGGCCACGTGGCATGTGGCAAGCCAGCTCGAGGTGGCGCGAAAGGGCTCGGCGCCGACAGAGTCCAAGCTTTCGCCCGATACGCTGGACAGCGCCACCAAGACGCGAGAGCGGATGATGCGCGTGCTCGAGTTCCACTTTCTTGACGACCCAGACGTTGCCGGGGAGCTCACCCTCATCCGCGGCGGCGCCGGGAATGCCGACCTGGCGAAAGACCTCATTGCGCTGGCGAAGATCTACAAGCAGCACCGGGCGACTCTCGCTGGTACTCCCAAGTATTATCAGGTTAGCGACGAGACAACGGCCCTTCAGCAGGCAGATCGAATTCTTGCCGGTACGGATGGCGGTGCAGCGGCTCCCGGCAGCGCCCCTGCCTGGCAGGACTCCCTGGCGCGGGTCTCCGATCTTTTGGCCACAAGCTATGAGGAAGTACGCCGCGCGGGCCTGTTCCTGTGCCGCACCGATCCCACCGCGAGCGAGCGCTTTCCCACTCTCGCGCAGATTGGTCGCCGCGCCGCACTGTTCAACCAGAAAAAGCCTTCGCCTACAGCTCCGAATCTCAACTAAGCCCATCAGCTACCGATCCTGTTCTGGGTTTGACACCCCAGGCGCCGAACTTGATAAGCAAGCCGCTGGGTCCGCTATTCAAGGCGCTGCAGTTGGTAAGCAAGAGCGGTGGCGTTGATAAGCAGGCCGCTGGGTTCGCAACCCAAGGCTCGGCAGTTGATAAGCAAGTCAGCTGGTCTCGGTAACCAAGCCGCTGGGTTTCAGAACCAAGGCTCGGCAGTTGATAAGCAAGCCAGCTGGGTTCGGTAACTAACCCGCCGGGTTCTAGAACCAAGGCTCGGCAGTCGGTAAGCAAGGTGGCCAGGTTCGATAAGCAAGCCGCTCGGTTCCAGAACCAAGGCTCGGCAGTCGATAAGCAAGCCGATGGGTTTGCTACCCATCCCATCGGAACCACCCCACTTCTTATGCAAATCGGTTCTTCCTCCGGGACCCATAACAGACCTGTTTCGGCGCAGCGGTGTCCCCGATTTGCAGAGCGCCGCCGGCGCCGCCGCGTCGGCTAGCGGGGCGCTGCGGGCGCCGCCGGCGGCACCGCAAAACGAGCATCGCCGGTCGTAACCCAGCTGAACGCCGCGGCAATCTGCTCCTTGACCCGGCCGTCGTAGGTGTGGCCCTGGTCGGCGGCATAGACGACCCGCGCCTCGACCCCGGCGGCGGTGAGGTGGGCGGCGGCGGCGCGGGCGCTGGCCTGGCAGGACGCCCGGCCGCAGGCGAACAGGACTCGCTGGCCGCCGCCGCGAGCGAACGCGCGGGCGGTGCTCGGGTTCCAGGCGCCGTGGCCGCCTTCGACCAGGATGGCGCGGGGGAAGCGGTCGGGAGACTTTATGAGCAGCGGCGCGCCGAGGATCGCCCCTTGCGAGAAGCCTATGTAGAGCACCGGACCCGGGGCCAGCCGGGCCGCTGCGCTGCCCTGCAGGGCGCGCAGCGCGGCGTCGATCTCGCGCTGCAGGGAGGAGCTGGCGGCCGGACCCCCACCGGCGGCGGGGAAGTAGAAGCGCAGCATCTCGGGCTCGCTCGGAGTGTCCCAGCGCAGCTTGCCGCGCGGGCACAGGATTACAGCGGCGCCGCGCACGACCTGGCTGAAGGTCTCGCAGTTCCACTCCGGCTGATCGAAGCTGCCGTGCGCGGCGACGGCAATCGGCACGGCGCCGGCCGCCGTCTCCGGCCAGGCGAGCACCGCGGGCAGGTACCCTGGCACCGGCAGCCGCGCATATCCCGGGCCGGCTGGCAGCGGTGGCAGCGGATCGGCGGCAGCAGCCCTGGCGAGCCCCAGGCAGAGCAGGCCCAGGCGCGCCCCGCGCGACCATCCGCCCCGCGCCCGCACTCCCAATAAGGTCAGCAAGCAGCCCATCTTAAAACTGAGCTTAAACCGCGCCCCAGCTAAGACCCGTAATTTTCACCTTCGGAGCGGGTGGCGCCGCCTACCTTGCGCGACCGAGCCGGACCCGCCCGCTGAGCAGCGCCCCGATCAGCCCGCACGCCGCCGCCAGCGACAGCCACAGCCCCGGCACCGCCGGGTTCCCGGTGAGGTGGATGAGGTAGGTGCTCACCACCGGGGTGAAGCCGCCGAACAGCGCCGTCGCCAGGCTGTAGGCCAGCGAGAAGCCGACGGTGCGCACCGCGGGCGGCATGAGCTCGGTCAGGTACACCACCATCGCCCCGTTATAGCTGGCGTACAGGAACGACAGCCACAGCTCGACCAGGAGCAGCCGCATGAACGACGGCTCGGCGACCATCCACGCCAGCGCCGGATAGGTGGTCAACAGCGTCATCGTCGAGAAGAACACCAGCATGGGCCGGCGGCCGATGCGATCCGACAGCGCGCCCATGACCGGGATCCACCACAAGTTGGACAGCCCGACGCACAGGGTGACCACCAGGTTGGCCGAGCCGGGGAGCTTGAGGACCTCGCGGCCGAAGGTCGGCGTGTAGGCGGTGATGAAGTAGAAAGACACGGTGCTCATCGTCACGATGAGCGTCCCCAGGCCGACCAGGCGCCAGCTGCTCACCAGCGACCGCCAGATCTCGGCCGTGCTCGGGTGGTGCTGGCGGGCGAGGAACTCCGGCGTCTCCTGCAGCGAGCGGCGGATCGTGAAGATGAACGGGATGATCAGGCAGCCGAGCAGGAACGGCAGCCGCCAGCCCCAGGCGTCCAGCTGCGCCTGCGTCAGCGACGAGCTCAGCACGACCCCGAGCAGCGCCACCAGGATCACCGCGAGCTGCTGGCTGCCCGACTGCCAGCTCACATAGAAGCCCTTGTGCCCCGGGGTGGCGATCTCCGACAGGTAGACCGAGACGCCGCCGAGCTCGACCCCCGCCGAGAAGCCCTGCAAGAGGCGCCCGACCACGACCAGCAGCGGCGCCAGTATCCCAAGCACCTGAAAGCCCGGGGTCAGCGCTATCGACAGCGTCCCGATCGACATCAGGCCCAGCGTCAAGAGCAGCCCCTCCCGCCGCCCGCGATGATCGATATAGGTCCCAAGCAGGATCGCCCCCAGGGGCCGCATGAGGAACCCCGCCCCGAAGGTCGCCAGCGACAGCATGAGCGAGGCGAACTCGCTGCTGTGGGGGAAGAAGACGCGACCGATCGCGGCGGCGTAGTAGCCGAACACGAAGAAGTCGTACATCTCCAGGAAGTTGCCGCTGGCGACGCGGACGACGGGCCAGATCTTGTCCCTTAGACCGGGTTTCGGGTTCACCTTGCGCCCCCCTTACCTTCTTTGCGACGCAGCAGAGTTAATAGGCGCCGGAAGCAGGCCGCCCGGGCTGGGCAAGCCAGACCTCCGACGATGAAGGGAGCTTGCGCGGCGTCTACTGCGAGCTGTTCAGCAGCACCTGCAGCTTGCCCGTCGTGCGCGCGACCAGCGCCAGGTCCGGCTTGCCGTCGGCGTTCAGATCGGGCGCGTGCAGCGCGAACACGCCGGCGCCGACCGTGGTCATCGCCAGGCTCTTGAACGAGCCGTCGCCGCCGCCGAGGAAGGTGCTGATGCTGTCGGGGGTGTAGTTGGCGGTGGCGAGGTCCAGCTTGCCGTCGCCGTCGAGGTCGGCGCTGATCACCGAGTTCGGGCCCGGGCCGACGCTCACCGCGGTCTTTACATCGAAGCTGCCGTCTCCCTTGCCGAGCAGCACGCTGACGTTGTTGGTGTCGGCGTTGGCGACCAGCGCGTCGGCCTTGCCGTCGCCGTTGAGATCCGCGATGGCGACCGCAAACGGCGTCTGGCCGACGTCCTGGCTCTTGACGTCGAAGGTGCCGTCCCCCTTGCCGAGCAGGATGCTGAGGGTGCCGGCGCCGGAGTTGGTGACCAGCAGATCGAGCTTCTTGTCGCCGTTCAGATCGATGGCGGCAAGCCCCAGCGGGCGGCTGCCCACCGGGGTGCTCTGCGCCGTGGCGCCGAAGGTGCCGTCCCCCTTGCCGGTAAGGACGCTGATGCTCGCCTTGTCGTAGCTGGCGGTGACCACGTCGTCCTTGCCGTCGCCGGTGAAGTCGCCGACCAGGATCGCCTGCGGGTTCTGCGGGACCGCGATGTTGGCGGGGGCGGCGAAGGTGCCGTCCCCCTTGCCGAGCAGCACGCTGACCACGTTGTCGTAGGCGCAGGCGACCACCAGGTCGAGCTTCTTGTCGCCGTTGAGATCCGTGCTCTTGACCGCCATCGGCTGGGCGGCCACCGGGGAGCTGGCCGCGGCCTCGAAGGTGCCGCCGCCCTTGCCCAGAAGAACGCTGATGTTGTCGCTGCCGCTGTTGGTGACGATGGCGTCGAGCTTCTTGTCGCCGTTGAGATCCGCGAACTCCAGCCCGACCGGATCGCTGCCCACCGCGTAGAATGACGGGGCGCTGAAGCTCACGTTGCTGGCGTAGTAGGAGAACGCGTCGGCCAGCGTCGCCGACTTGCCGCTCTGCAGGTTCACCGTGACCGCCACCTTGCCGAAGGCCCCCGGCTTGGCCGGCAGCGTGACCTCGAGCTGGGTGTCCGAGACCACCTTCACCATCGTCGCCGGGGTGCCGCCGAAGCTGACCGTGGCGCCGGGCGCAAAGCGGGTGCCCTTGAGGGTGACAAGGACGCCGCCGCCCGTCGGACCGCTGGCCGGCGAGACCATGGTCAGCGTCGGCGTCGGCACGTCCGGCACCGCCAGATCCGGCTCGACGGTCGGCGGCGCCAGATCCGGGGTCGCCATGGGCATCGAAGGGGGGGGCGGCGGCGTCTGATCGGTGCAGCTGACGCCGAGCCCGAGTCCCACGGAGGCCACGACCACGGCCGCCGAGAAGAGCGAAGTACGAGCGAGTGAGTTCATCGGAACCTCCCTCTCGGGTCTTATCACTTCGCCAGCTCGACTGGTACGTTTTTCGCGCCCCCGGCGCCCAGAGCGGGGCATCGGCATCGGCGGTTTTTTGCCACCCCAGCCGCCACCGGCCACCGGCCACCGGCCCGCAGCACGGCCCAGGCCAGGCCCGGC
>DAOMZC010000163.1:0-9885 GCA_035437965.1 Pseudomonadota bacterium | reverse complement strand
AGGCGCGCGCGCGGGTTTGGCGACGCGGGTATCGGTTGGCCGGTTGGCCGCTTGGCCGCTGGCGAGCGCCGCGCGTCCGCAAAGGCCGCAGCGGGCCCCGGGCGCGTGGCCGGCTGTCGACGATCGGGGATGATTGCAGTTATATTGTCAGGTTATGACTCCCGTCCAGTTCGTCCCCCGCCGTGAGATCTGGTTCGTCTCGGCCTTCGTCAACTCGGCGGCGATGGATGCCTATGCGCGGGCCAAAGAGCTGGCGACGCTGCTGCAGGCCGAGCTGCAGGGTCTCAAGGCGGAGCAGCTGCCGCGGCTCGCCGACCGCCCCGAGCTGCAGGCGCGGGCGCTGGCGATGGCGCACAGCGTGCAGCTGCGCGGCAGCTGGAACCCCTACGTCGACGGATTCCCCTATCACGACGAGAACACCGGGCTGCACTTCAACAAGCTCGGCTACTTCGAGTTCGACGTCGAGTACTTCGCCCAAACCCCCGAGCGGCGCAGCGAGATCGAGCCGGTGCTGGTGCAGCAGCCGCCGGTGATCGCGGCCGAGCGGCTGCGGCGGCTGGCGGCGCAGAAGTCGAGCAGCACGCTGCGCCTTGACCTTATTAGCCCGATCTTCGTGTACGTGATCAGCGAAGAGGTGCGCCCGGCGCCGCCGCCGTGGACGCAGGAGCAGATTCAGGCCCACAAGCGGGCGATCGGGGTGTGGACCGAGGTCTACTCCGGGGCCTGGCCCGACTACAACGACGAGCTGTACGACCGCCGGGTGGCCGGCAACCTGTCAAACCGCCTGTCCGAGCTGCACCTTATCCGCAAGAACTCCGGCCTCCTTTACATGGCTCCGGAGAACATGAGCCAGTTCTTCGACCGCTACATGCGGCCGTTCGTCGTCGCCCCGACCGCGCAGCTGCGGGCGATGCACTTTGCCCTTTTTTCGATCAATGAGTCGCTCGACATCCTGCTGATGCGCCAGGCGCGCGAGGACTTCAGCGACCGCGCGGTGGTGGAGCAGAAGCTGCGCGACCTGCGACAGATTCGCAGCGCCCTGCAGATGAAGATGAGCGGCATCTACAACGAGCTCGATAGCAACAAGCGTCAGCACTACTCGTCGGTGCTGCGCCACCTGCTTAGCGAGTTCAGTCTGGATCGCGGCGGCATCTTCCTGCGCATAAACGAGAAGTTCGAGATCCTGCACGAGGGTCTGCAGCAGCTCTACCAGCGCAAGCAGGCCGCGGATCAGGCGCGCACCGAGCGGCGGCTGGGCACCCTGGGCACCCTGTTCAGCCTCGGGGTCCTGTCGGACTTTGCGGCGCTCCTGCTCGGCACCGCCAACAGCGTGAAGAGTCACGAGGTGTTCGCCAGCCTGGTCAACGGGACGTTCTCGACGATCCTGCTGGTGGTCCTGCTGCTGGCGATCGCCGGGCGGATCCGCCAGCGGCTGAAGAAGACGCCGCCGCCGGTGCTCGCGGCGGACGCGATCATCGTCGATGCGCAGTCGCGGGTGCTGGTGATCACGCGCCGCAACCCGCCGTTTCGCGGCCAGCGCGCCTTCCCCGGCACCCTGGTCCAGAACGGCGAGCCGCCGACCGTGGCTCTGGTGCGCGAGGTCAAGGATGAGACCAACCTCGACATCGTCATCGAGCGGCAGGTCGGCCGCTACGACGCCACCGGGCGCGACCCGCGGGGCCACATCATCTCCGCGGCCTACCTGTGCCGGCTGCGCGGAGAGTCGCAGACCCTGCGCTGCCGCGAGGACGCCGGTGAGGCGCACTTCGTCTCGCTGGAGGAGCTGCGCGGCGAGGACCTCGCCTTCGATCACGAGGACATGCTGGTCGACGCCGAGCGCCTGCTCACCGGAGCCGCAGCCGGATAGCGGCCAGACCTGCGTAATGACAGGCAGCGCTTGTGCGCTCGCTGTGCTGTCGCCGGCTCGGGTACGATCAGGGCGCGCGTAGTTTTTGCGAGCACCCCGGCCGCGCTCCGACCCCAAGCCGATCAGCCCGGGTGCCCCCCTTGGCTCAGCAGGAGGCAGATGATGGCGATGCGTAACCTGGTCCTTTTGTTCCTGATGGCGATGCCCTTGTCCGGAATAGTGGTCAGCTGCTCGGGCACCCAGATCGACGGCAACAACCCCGACACCCCCGACGGGAGCACCAGGGGCAACGAAGAGTTCGGGTTCCCGGGCTGCACCGGCCTCCAGTGCCAGGTCGCCAACAAGTGCGGCACCAAGGACGGCACCGCGCTCAGCGGCGTCGTCAACATCCCGGCCGGCAACCTGCCGCTCTACGGCGCCAAGGTCTACGTGCCAAACTCCCCGGTAAGCCCGCTGGTCGCCGGCGCTTCCTGCGATCGCTGCGACAACCTCTTGTCGGGGAACCCGGTCACCTCGGCGACGACCGACAACCAGGGCCGCTTCACCCTGGCCAACGTGCCGGTGGGCGACAACATTCCGCTCGTGATTCAGGCCGGCAAGTGGCGGCGGGAAGTGATGATCCCGCACATCGATGCCTGCTCCGCCACCACCGTCGATCCGACGACGACCCGCCTGCCGCGCACCCAGGCCGAGGGCAACATCCCGCTCATCGCGCTCACCACCGGCGGCCTCGACGCGCTTGAGTGTCTGCTGCGCAAGCTCGGGATCGCCGACAGTGAGTTCACCCTCCCCACCGGCACGGGCCGGGTCCACCTGTACACGGGGACGGGCGGCTCGGATCGCTTCCAGGCCAACCTGTCGGGCGGCGCGAGCTTCCAGAACGCGACCAGTCTGTGGGGCTCGCTGGACTCGCTGAAGCGGTATGACGTGGTGACGCTGTCGTGCGAGGGGCAGCAGTACCCGAACACCAAGTCCACGGCGGCGCGCCAGGCGATGCTCGACTACATAAACCTCGGCGGGCGGGTGTTCGCCTCGCACTACCACAACATCTGGATCACCGGCGGACCGGCGCCGCTGCCGTCGGTGCTGACCTACAACGACCGCCCCGACATCGGCAGCACCACCGCGGATGTCATCACCACGTTCGCCAAGGGCGCCGCGCTGGCCGACTGGCTGGTGAACGTCGGCGCCTCGTCGGTGCGCGGCAAGCTGCCGCTCAGCGCGGCGCAGAACACCGTGCAGGCGGTAAACTCCACCATCGCCCAGGCGTGGCTCACCGTGCCCGCGCAGAACAACGTGCAGTACTTCTCGTTTGATACTCCGATCGGGACCGCGGCGGCGCAGCAGTGCGGGCGCATGGTGCTGTCCGACATCCACGTCGCCTCGGGAGACGTGTCGGGCCCGACCAAGCCGTTCCCCAGCGGCTGCACCACGACCTCGCTGTCGCCGCAAGAGAAGGCGCTCATCTTCATCCTTTTCGATCTCTCGAACTGCCTGGTGCCGGTCCTCGGCTAGCAAGCCGGTCGGGCGCCTTGACGGGTAGCGTGTTTGTTACGACTATCCCGGCGTGACCGATTCAATTGATCTAAGAGAGCTTCGAGACCTCCTCGCTACCACGCCCGAGCCGTCGCTGGCGCTGTCGCCGGCGATCGCTCGCGGTATCACCGAGTCCGTCGCCTACCTCGGGTCGGACGCGGCGCGGCGCAGCATCGCGCTCGATCCGTACTGGCCCAAGTGGGACTCGCCCTGGTGGCACATGCTGCTCCTGCACGAGCTCGGCGAGTCGCGGCAGATTCCGTCCCGCGCCGCCGCCGCGCTGGCGGCGTCGCTCGACGCGCTGCCGCTGCACATCTTTCCCATCCATCCGGGCGATGCGCCGCCGGGGACCGATAGTCACCGCGACTTTGCCTGTCACTGCGCGCTTGGCTGCATCGTGCCGGTGCTCGCGGCGGGCGGCGTCGATATAGCGCGCACTCTGCCGTGGGTGGCGCCGTGGTTTCTGCGCTATCAGATGGCGGACGGAGGTCTCAACTGTGACGACCAAGCCTACCTGCGCAGCGATGAGTGCCCGAGCTCGATGGTCGGCACCATCGCGCCGTTCGAGGCGATGCTCGATTTCGGGCACAGCGCCGCCGAGCGCACGTTCGTCGCCCGGGGCGCGGAGTTTCTCATCGGGCGCGCGCTCGTGCACGGCTCGTCAACCGTGCACAACGCCAGCGAGCGCGAAGCGGCAGTGGCTTGGCAAGAGCCGTGCTTCCCGCGCTTCTACTTCTATGACGTGCTGCGCGGTCTGGCCGCGCTCGTGCGCTGGGCCGTGGCGAGCGGGGAGGTGCTGCCGCGCACGGCGGTCGCCGGCGCGGCGGAGCTCCTTCTGCAGCGCTGCCCCGACGGCATCGTGCACATCGGGCGCAACGCCCACGCCGGCAAGACGACCATCCTCCCGACCGCCGACCGCGCGCCCTCGCCGCGCGCTCCCGCGGCGAGCTTCGCGCTCCTCGACGCCGCCAGCAAGATCGGCGAGCCGTCCGCCGCGCTCACGCGCCAGTGGACCATCACCCGCCAGGGTCTCGTGCGCCTGATCGACGCCGGTCGCCTGGTCTGAATACCCCCGCTGATATCGGCACCGCGCCGGCCCAGGCCGCGTGCGTGCCGCCGACTGCGGGAGCCGCGCCTAGTGGCTCTCGGTCTCGCCCTTGATCTTCTTGGCGGCCTTGTCGGCCAGCTCGTGCGCTACGTGCTCGGCCTTGGTCGCCGCCTCTTTGGCCGCGTGGCCGACCTTCTGCGCCAGCTCGGAGACGCGATGGCCCGCGTGCTCGGCGGCCTCGGCGACCCGATGTCCTGCCTGATGCGCCGCCTCGGAGACGCGGTTGCCGACGCTCTGCGCGGTCTGCTGCGTCGCGCTGCCCGCCGCCGCCGCTGCATCGCCAACTTTGTCCCCCGCCGAGTCAACAACACAGGCGCCCTTCTGACCCAGCTCTTCCACCTTCTGGCCGACCTGGTTGTTGAGCTGCTTTGCCTTGTCCGCAGTGGCGTCGATCTTGTCGTTGATGTCCGTGGTATTCATCGATCTTCTCCTTGCTCGGCCAAGGCGCCAGTAGCTATGGTCAGCTACCGGCCACCGGGGCCTTTGGATCGGGTTTGTTGCCTGCGAGCCGCCGGTACAGAGACCGCCGGTCGAGCCCCAGGAGTCGCGCCGCCTGCGACTTATTGCCGCCGACGACGCCGAGCACGTGCTGGATGTAGCGCTGCTCGATCTCCTGGAGCGTCACGAGCTCGGCCAGGTTGTCACTCCCCAGCACGAGCTGATTGTTCTTATGTTCGCGGATCTTGTCCGGCAGATCATCGAGCCCGATCTCGGACATCCGGGTCAGGGCGACGGCGCGCTCGATGCAGTTCTCCAGCTCGCGGACGTTGCCCGGCCACTGGTAGTCGATGAGCTTCTGGGCCGCCGGACTGGCGATGCCGACCACCTGCTTCCCTTCCGCGGTCGCGTACTTCTTGAGGAAGTGCTGGGCCAGCATCAGGATGTCCTCGCGGCGGGCGCGCAGCGGCGGCAGCCGGACGTGGACGACGTTGATCCGGTAGTACAGATCCGAGCGGAAGCGGCCGGCCTCGACCTCGGACTCCAGGTCGCGGTTGGTGGCGGTGATGAGCCGGGTCTCGATCGCGACCTCGGTATCGCCGCCGACCGGGCGGATCTTGCGCTCTTGCAGGGCGCGCAGCAGCTTGGGCTGCATCTCCAGCGGCAGCTCACCGATCTCATCGAGGAACAGAGTGCCGCCGTTGGCCTGCAGGAACAGTCCCTGGCGCGCGGTCTTGGCATCGGTGAAGGCGCCGCGCACGTGTCCGAACAGCTCGCTCTCCAGCAGCGCGGCCGGCATGGCGGCGCAGTTGATGGCGATAAACGGTGCGCTCTTGCGGCTGCTGCGCGAGTGGATGGCGCGCGCCGCCAGCTCCTTGCCGGTGCCGCTCTCGCCGGTGATGAGGACCGAGGCCTCGCTGTCGCCGACGCGGTCGATCAGATCGAAGACGCGGCGGATGGCGGGGCTGTCGCCGATGATGTCGCCGAGCCGCTGGTGCTGCTCGACCGCCGCGCGCAGCCGCCGCACCTCGCTCTTGAGCTGGCGATGGTTGCAGGCGCGCTGCAGCGTAAGGACCAGGGAGTCGACCGCGATCGGCTTGGTAATGAAGTCGTAGGCGCCGGCGCGGATGGCGGCGACCGCCGTCTCCAGGTTACTGTGGCTCGTGACCACGACGACCGGAACATCCGGGCGGTGCTCGGCGACATACATACACAGCTCGATTCCGGTCATGCCTCCGAGCTGTACATCGGTCACGACGACATCCCAGTCGCCGTCCGCCAGCGACTGGGTAGCCTGCAGTCCGCGCGACACCGCGTGCACTTCAAAGCCGCGGCGCTGCAGAGCGTTGCGCAAGAGCGCGGCAGAATCTTCGTCGTCTTCCACCAGCAGGATGCGACTGGACATCAGCGAATCTCCTCGGGGTTATCTACATTCCCAGAGTACAACACCAAACTGCTCTGGGAAGACGAAATACCCGAACATCCTGCCCGTTCTTCGGCATTTAGGTCTCTCCACTCCGAAGTCTTTTAAGACAAGATCGGCGGCGATTTCGTGCGCCACTTTCGCCCGAGCCTATCAATCGGCGTGCCAACCTCGGCCGAGACCCGGTCCGCCGCCGCCGCGACGGGGAGCGCCGCGGCTTAGCTCAGCCGCGTGGCCCATGAGCACAACCTGAGGTGAGCGTAGGCGCGCAGTGTGTCACAAGCGCCCAAGTGAGGCGCGACAGCCCTGCGCTCCGCCCCCCCATGGCGACCTGTGAGGCCCATAGGGGCCATGTGGTATGGTTATCCAATAAGATTGGCGGCCAGCGGTCGGGGCCCGGCGGACTGGCCCGTCTCGTCGCTGGGGCGAGCAGCTGTTTCTATTTCTCTGACGATGTGCTACTTGCAAGGACTACCCGCGATGCAGCGTAAGCTCGATACAGGCTTGGCATTGGAGCGTGATGGGCACTAAGGGCTGGCACCTGCTTTTGGTCGCTGAGGGCGAACCCGCTCGGCGGGCTATCCGGCAGGCGCTCGCTGCGTCCGGGCTGGCGGTCGAGCTCGACGAGGTCGACCGGGCGGCCGAGGTCAGGTCGCGGCTGCCGCCACCGGGTAGGGACTACGACTGCCTGATCATCGACTGCTCGCTGGACCACGGCGGCGGGGAGCAGCTCATCCGCGACCTGCGCACGCGCGGTGTGGCGACCCCGGTGCTCGTCGTGATGAGCCAGACCGACGCCGAGGAAGCAGCGGAAGAGGCGCTCATGGCCGCCGGGGCCTCGGACTTTCTGCCCCGGCAGGATCTGCAGCCGGACCGCCTGGTGCGGCGCCTGCGCCACGTCATCCGCGGCGGACAGGCAGCGGCCAGCTACGCAGCGGCGCTGGCCACCGCGCAGCGCGCCGTCCAGGACCGCGACGATCTATTATCGATTCTGTCGCACGACCTGCGCACCCCGCTCAACGCCATCCGTATCGCCGCCGACGAGCTCATCGATCCCAACCTGGACGCGGCGGAGCGCCAGGTGATGGTGTCGGCGGTGCAGCGCTCGCTGCGGCGCGCCGACCGGCTGATCTGCGACATGCTCGACGTCAGCCGGATCGAGGCGGGCACGCTGGCACTGTCGCGCACCGCGGTCTCGGCCAAAGAGCTCCTGGAGCAGGCGCGCAGCGAGCACGCGCTCTTGTCGCGCGATGGCGGCCTCACGCTGCAGCTGGCCGTGGACGCCGAGGTGGGCATGGTGCTCGCCGACCGCGAGCGCATCCTGCAGGTGCTGGAGAACCTCTTGAGCAATGCCGCCCGCCACGCCCGCGGCAGCGGCGCCGTCACCCTCACCGCCACCGCGAAAAAGGACAAGGTCGAGATCGCGGTCAGCGATGCGGGTCCAGGCATTCCCGCCGAGCAGCTGCCGTATCTGTTCGACCGCTTCTACCAGGCGCGCCATCAGCACCGCGCCGCCGCCGGCCTCGGCCTGGCGATCGTAAGAGGCATCGTGGCGGCGCACGGCGGGACCATTGCGGTGTCCAGCATCGTCGGCAAGGGCACGAGCTTCACCTTCTCCCTGCCGCGCGCCGACTAGCTCTGCTCCCGCCGAGCTTCCCGGCGCGACTGCTCGCGCAGCGTCTTGAGCGCGGCTTCCGGAGTCCGCGTTCCCTGCGGAGCGCGCGGCGGGCAGCGCGATCCAAATTCAGAGACTACCTGGAGGCGCTTCGCCGACGATCTAGTCCGGGCGCGCGGGGTGCGGTGGCGCGCGCCCGCAAGTAAGCTAGCCAGGATGATCTTTACGCTAATAGGAGAGGGGTAACATGGCGTATGCACTCTCTGTCCTTGATCTGGCGCCCGTCGGCGCAGGCGTCGAGCCGGCGGTGGCGCTGCAGCGCACTGTAGATCTCGCGCGCTTGGCGGAGCGGCTTGGCCTTGTCCGCCTGTGGTACGCCGAGCATCACGGCCTGCCGAGCGTGGCCAGCTCGAGTCCGGCCATCCTCATCGCCCACGCCGCCGCCGCGACCACGCGCCTCCGCGTCGGCTCCGGGGGCGTCATGCTGCCCAACCATACGCCGCTGCTGGTGGCCGAGACCTTCCATACTCTCGCGGCGCTGCACCCGGGCCGCATCGATCTGGGCATCGGGCGCGCGCCTGGGACGGACCAGGTCACCTCGCAGGCCCTGCGGCCGTTCGACGCCGACCAGTTCGCGCAGCAGCTGACCGAGCTGACCGAGCTGTCGCGCGGCGGCTTCCCGCCGAGTCACCCGTTCCACCGCGTCCGCGTCGTTCCGGGCGGGGTGGCGCTGCCGCCCATCTGGCTGCTCGGCTCCAGCGGCGCCAGCGCCCGCCTGGCCGGCACGCGCGGCCTCGGCTATGGCTTTGCCAGCCACTTCAGCCCGACGCCGCCGCAGCCCGCCGTGCGCGCCTATCGGCAGGCGTTCAGTCCCTCGGCGGCGTTCCCGCGGCCGCACGTCATCCTCGGCGTCTCGGTGGTGTGCGCCGAGACGAGCGCGCGGGCAGAGTTCCTGGCCTCGACGCTGGACCTGATGTGGCTGCGGCTGCGGCGCAACGAGTACACGCCGCTCGCCAGCCCGGAAGAGGCCACCGCGTATCCCTACACGGCCCAGGAGCGGGCGGCGATCGCCGGCTACCGCGAGCTCCTCATCCTCGGCGATCCACCGACGGTGGCGGCGCGCCTCACCGAGCTCGCCGCCGAGACCGAGGCCGACGAGCTGATGATCACCACCAACCTGCACGGTCACGCCGACCGGCTGCGCTCCTACGAGCTTATCGCCGAGGCGACGGCGAAGCTGCGGTCCTGAGCAGCGGCCAGGACTCGCGGACACCGCGCCACATCCGCGGGCCGCGCGGGCCGGGTCAGAGCGTCTGCAGGAACTCGATGAGGTCGGCCCGCTCGGCGCTGGTCAGCGAGAGACCATAGGGGTGACCCGCCACCGGGCCGGCACCGTGCAGCGCCCCCTGGTAGTCGGCCGCGAGGCGCGCCGGATCGAGCAGGGCCGCCAGATCACGCAGCCGCCCATCATGCAGCAGCGCCGGGCGCTGCGCCACCGCGCGCAGCGTCGGGGTGCGGTAGGTGCCGGTGCCGCGCTCACGGCTGCGGCCGGCGGCGGGATCGGTGCCGAGCGCGGTCAGGGCGACCGGCTCGCCCGCATAGTCCGGGGGCGCGTGGCAGCCCTGGCAGTGCGCCGCGAACAGCTCCTGGCCCCGGCCGCCGCCCGCTGGTCCCGATGGCGGCAGCAGCGAGCGCAGGTAGACCGCGAGACCCAGCGCCACCAGCGGCGGCGGTCGCCTCTGCTGGCCCAGGGTGGTGATAAGGAGCGTCTCGATGCGCACCGCCAGACTCAGCGGCAGCTCCGGCTGACTCGCCAGCTCCGGCAGTCCGCTGGGATCGCTGCGCAGCGTGGCCTCGTGGTGGAGGTAGCGCTGCGCCGCGACCACCCGCAGATCCGG
>DAOMZC010000162.1:0-9966 GCA_035437965.1 Pseudomonadota bacterium | reverse complement strand
GGCGATCCGGAGCGGACCGGCATCGACATGTATCTCGGCGTCGGCGGTGCCCGCGAAGGTGTAATCGCGGCGGCCGCGATGAAGTGCATCGGCGGGCAGATGCAAGGACGCCTGCTGCCGGACGGAGCCGGGCAGGGCCGTGGGGCTGAGCCGGCCGCGAAAAAAGTGCTCTCCATTGCCGACATGGTGCGCGGCGACGTGCTGTTCGCCGCGACGGGGGTGACGGACGGAGCCATCCTGTCGGGCGTCGAGTTCAGGCGCGACTCGATCGTCACCGACACCATCGTGCTGCGTTCGTCCTCGCGGACCATGCGCGAGATCCGCGCCCGTCACACCGATCTCACCAAATTCGGAATGCGAACGGCGCCGTGAGCGCATTGGCCCCCGCTGCCTTGGAGACGGGAGTGCCGCCGCGCCGGTATTTCCTCGACGTCCGATCGTCCGCGACCGGCATCGCCTGGCAGCATCGGCTGAACGAACGGCAGGAGATGGCCGCGCTGGCGATGGCGCAGAGCCACGGCATTCCCGACATCGTGGCGCGGGTGCTGGCGGGGCGCGGCGCCGCCGGTCGGTCCGGCGCCGCGTCCAGCTCGTCGCCAAAGTCATCGCCGAGCTCCTCATAGTGGGCGCGCAGCCGCTTGCGGCCGCGGACAAGGCGACTCTTCACCGCGTTCACCGAGGCGCCCTGCATCACCGCGATCTCCTCGATGGAGAAGCCCTCGACCTCGAAGAGCACCACCGCTTCGCGCTGCTCGGCCGGCAGCGCCTTGAGGGCCAGCGTCAGCCGCTGCGCGCGCCCCCGCGCCTCCTCGGCCAAGGCCGGCGGCAGATCGACGCTCCGCTCCCAGGGGCCGCCGCCGCCGTCCGGCACCGCTTCCGCGCGCCGCGTCGGCGCATCGAGCGGCAGGAATCGCCGCCAGAAGCTCACCCGGCTGCGGGCGCGATGCACCGACAGCATCACCGCGTAGAACCACCCGGCGAAGCGGCCCTCTTCGCGCAGCGAAGGCAGGTGGCAAAAGGCCCGCAGGACCGCCTCCTGAAACAGGTCGTCGCCGTCGGCGGCGCAGGCGCACAGGCGGCGCGCCGTGCGGCGGGCGCGGTCGTGGACCGGCTGTAAGAGTAAAAGCAGCCGCTCCTGCCGCCGGGCCTGCTCTTCCGCGCCGAGGTGCGCGGTGCGCTGATGCTCGCCCATCCGATTGCCCATCTAGCTAGAAGGAAGCCGCGAGCCGGGCAAAAAGTTGCAGAGCGCGGCGATTTTTTTATCCGCCGGCGAAAGTCGCGGCCCGCCGGCTGTAGTATTCCCTTCCCAGCCGGGAGGAATCCGCGATGCCTGCAGCTCCCCACATCGAGCGCCACTTCACCGCCTCGGCGGTGGTGCGCGACCTGGTCATCGGGATGTCCGACGGACTCACGGTTCCCTTCGCGCTCGCCGCCGGGCTGTCGGGCGCCGTCAGCTCGCCGCGCCTCATCCTGACCGCCGGCCTGGCCGAGCTAGCCGCTGGCGCGATCGCCATGGGCCTGGGCGGCTTCCTCGCCGCCCGCGGCGACGCCGAGCACTATCGCAGCGAGAAGCAGCGCGAGTTCCGCGAGATCCGCGAGAAGCCCGAGATCGAAGCCTCCGAGGTCAGCGAGGCCCTGGCCCCCTACGGCCTGTCCCCGCAAGACTGCGAGCCGCTCATCCAGGCGCTGCGCCGCAATCCCAAAAACTGGGTGGATTTCATGATGCGCTTCGAGCTCGGGCTGTCGCCGCCCGAGCCCGGTCGCGCGGTGCGCAGCGCCCTGACCATCGGCGGCGCCTACATTGCCGGCGGGCTGATTCCGCTCCTACCGTACATGCTGAGCCAGAAGAATACGACGGCGCTCGGCGCCTCGATCGCCGTCACGCTGCTGGCCCTACTCTGCTTCGGATTCCTGAAAGGCCGCATCACCGGCCAGGGGGGATGGCGCAGCGCGCTACAGACCACTCTCATCGGCGGACTCGCCGCCGCCGCCGCATTCGCCATCGCGCGCCTTATCAGCTAAGCCACCCCCAAAATTAAGTACTTTTCCGAGCGCTGTACTCAGTAAGCAACCGGAAGCCCAGTTACGCCGTCCCGCCGCGAGATCACGGCGGGCTTCTCCCCCTTGTGGCCGCTCAGCCGGGTCAGGGTCTCATCGAGCTTGGTGATGGTGGCAAGCTCCTTGTCGAGCCCCGACACCTTGCTCTGCACAAAGCGCTGGCGCAGCGCGTGCACCAGGCGATAGGCGCCCTCCTGATCGTTTTTCTGCAGGTGCAGCTCGGTCGCCTTCTTCAAGGTCGTGATCTCATCGACGAGCAGCCGGCCGCGCAGGAGCCCGAGCGGCAGCGCCCCCGGCTTGTCCGCCGCCAAGCGGGCAAAGTCGACCGAGTCCTGGTAGGTCTTGCCGTCCCTTCCCACGTAGCTGATGCTCGCCAGGGCGACGCTCTGCTCGTCACTGCGCGGGGGCAGCGCGCCGGCGCCCTCGGGGGCGAAGGCGAAGTAGATGCCGCCGCGATCCTTGCTGAGGAAGATGGTCTCTACGGTCATCTCCAGCCCGCCGTCCGGCGTCCGCTTCACCAGATCCCCCGGCAGCCCGAACAGTCCGGCGAGCTTGTAGCCCTTCTGCGGCCAGACCTTGAGCTTCATATCGTAGGCCAGCTCGCTGAGCATGGTGTCCAGGTCCTTCTTGAACTTGGCCTCCATGTCCGGAACGTTGGGAAAGAAGAACAGGTTGCCGCCGCGCACGCTGGAGATCGCGGTCGCCACCTCGGCACCAAACTGCGTTCCGACACCGATCGTGGTAAGGCCGACCCCGAGCTTGCTGCTCGTGCGCGCCATGCCCATGAAGCTCTCTTTGTCGGTCGCTCCGACATTGGGCCGCTCGTCGGTAAACAGCATGAGCCGGGTCGTCCCGCGGAAGCGCGCCGCGGACTCGGTCGCCACCTGATAGCCGACCTTGAGCCCCGCTTCCATATTGGTACTTCCAGAGATCGCAATCTGATCGATCTGCTGATGCACCTTCTGCTTGCCGCTGGCCGTGATCGCGGTGGGCTGCATGTGGACGTGACTGCGATCGCCATATAGGACGATCGAGAGCTGATCGCCGGGTCCGAGCTGATTGACCAGCTGGTGCAGGCTCGCCTTCACGGTGTCGATCGGAGCCCCCGACATGCTGCCGCTCTTATCGACCACGGCGACGAGGTTCATCGCGTCGCGGTGCCAGCTCTGGGCGTCCAGGTTGCTCGCAAAGCCGAGCTGGCCGAGCTGCCGCGCCTCGGGCAGCGCGGTCAGCTCCACCGGGACGGCGGCGGCGGTCAGGCACAGGGTCTGGCTGCACTTGCGTCCCGTATCGAGCGGCAGATCGTGCTCGCTGAGCAGCCCCTCGGGAGTGAACGTATTGGGGTGGGGAATTTCGCCCGCGGTGATCCGCTCACGCGCGTAGCTTATGTCCTGGGCGCCGCCCGGCGTCGCGCCCAGGTGGTCGGCCGCCATGCGCATCATCTTGCCCGGCGCCACCGCCGCGGGCGCCGGCGCGGCCATCGACTCGAAGTTGTAGGCGGGGTGGCGGTGCTTCCGATCGTCGTCGTCGTCCTTGGCGTTGGCAAATACAGTGGTCCAAAGGGCCAGGCCGGACATCACACCAAGGAAGGTCTTGAGGGGCTTCATGGGGGCAGCGCTCCGATCGCGGTGGACAATGTCCAGATGAACGCACGCTGCGCCCGGGTGATCTATCTACCCTTAACGAACCCTCAGCCCTGAACTACAGATCCGCGCCCGCCCACTGCGCGCTCTTTTCCCATAGCTGCTTGGCGAGCTCCGCATCGCGGGCCAGCCGGCTCGGCTTCTTCTCGCGGCAGCTGTCGTAATAGCGGCCGTCGTGCTCGGCGACCTCGGGCGAGGTCGCGCAGTAGATCGAGGTCCGCGCCCCCTCTTCATTAGAGATCATGAACAGCTTGGCCAGCGAGCGCAGCCCCCACGGGATCCGGCGCCAGATGTCCGAGGCGACCACGCCCGGATGCAGCGCGTAGCTGTGCACGCCGGACGGACCGAGCCGGCGCGCGAGCTCACTTGTAAACAGCACGTTGGCGAGCTTGGACACCTCATACTCGGGCAGACCGGTGAGGCTGCGGGTGGGCTCCCTTAGCGCCGCGAAATCGATTCCCTTGGCGGCATAGTGGGACTTGCTGGAGACGTTGACGATGCGCGCGGCGGCGGCGCTCTTGAGCGGCTCGGCAAGGAGCACGGTAAAGAGGAAGGGTCCCAGGTGATTGGTCCCAAACGTCATCTCGAAGCCGTCCTTGGTCAGGCCGCGCTGACCGGCGAGGCCGGCGTTGTTGATCAGGATGTCGAGCGGGCGGCCGAGCTCGCGGATGCGGCCGGCGGCGGCGCGCACGCTGGCCAGCTCACCGAGGTCGAGCGCGACGAACTGCGCCTCGCCACCGGCGGTGCGGATTGCGTCGAGCACCGGCTGGGTGCGCTCGGCCGAGCGCGCGGCCAGCACCACCGTGCAGCCGCGCTGCCCGGGGTTCTCGGCGGTGGCGCGGCCGATTCCGGTGTTGGCGCCGGTGATCACGACAAGACGGTTGGTCAGATCTTTTTCGCTGGTGGTCATGGGTAGGTAACGTACTGAAAATCACGGACAGGGCCAGGGAATCCGCTATCCTGCCGACCGCCATGCAACCTCCTACGGCGCCCGAGCGGCGCGCCTTCTCCGTCGCGATTTATCCTCTGTACAGGCCGCTCCCCGGGGCGGCGGATGAGCCCCGGGCGCTGCTCATCCTGCACAAGCGGCTCGGCGTCTGGCTGCCCCCGGGCGGCGAGCTCAACCCGGGGGAGACCCCGCTCGAGGCGGCCCGCCGCGAGCTGTTCGAGGAGACCGGCCTGTCGGGCACCTTCCCGCAGCTCTCGGCAATCGACGGGACGCCGCCCGGCCTCATCGGCTATGAGGAGCACGTGGCCGGCAGCAAGGGCCGGCACCTCAACTTCGTCTTCGTGGCCACCGTCGACACCGACCAGATAAAGCCGAACGGCGAGTTCACCGAGTGGCGCTGGGTGCGCAGCATGGACGGACTGCACGCCCCGCCCAACGTCGGTCAGCTGCTGGAAGTGGCGCTGCGCCTGGGGCGCTAGCGGTTAAGGAATCACCCGGTGGATCAGCGTGCCGAAATTCCCCACCGCCCAGACCGTACTTTCGGCATCGCTTACAAACAGGGAGTTCAGGCCCTGCGTGGTGGGGCTCGGCTCGGCGATCCAGCGCCGGCACACCGACTCCCAGTGGAGGACGGTACCGCCGGCGCCGACGGCAAACAGGTGCTTCCCATCCGCGGTGCCGGACACGTCCGCGAGGTTGCTCGTCACCGGGCTCGTCGCCGGAGTCAGCGGGCCGACGGGCGGCACCGCGGCGGGGGCGCTCATGATGACGCCGTTTCTACCGACCAGGCTGACGCCGCCAGCGACGGTCACGAAGATCCCGGTGAAGGCGCTGGTGCCGCTTGAGAGCGTGCGCCACGAGTTCGTCGACTGCGAGTAGGCGGTGACCAGGTTGTCGGTAGCCGAGGCCGCCCACAGGGTGGTGGTCGCTCCCAGGCCGAAGCCCGTGAAGGCGCTTATCCGCGGCGGCGGCGTCGAGCCCGCGTCCGTCCAGGTGATCCCGTTGGCGAAGGACTGCAAGCTCCCGGCGGAGCCGATGAAGTACGGGGTGCTCTCCGGAGCGGCGCTGACCCACAGCCCGTTGACCGTCTGCGGCGCCACGGTGACCAGATCGGGGGTGGGCGCGGTGGTCTTGTTCAGGTACACGATGTTGCCGCCGGCCGCGCTGCCGGCGACGGCCATCGCCTGGGCCTGCTTGGGCGCGTACACCAGGCGCCCCACGGTCGTGATGGTTGCGGCCAGGGTGATCGTATTCCAGGTGATTCCCACCCGGTGCGCCGCGTAGCTCGACGGGCCGACCACCCACAGATCGCCGGCGCCGCTGCTGGCGACCCCGGACAGCGCGATGGCCGCCGACCCCGGCGGCGAAGTATCGGCGACCCACGGGGAAGCGGGGCCGGGGTTGCAGCTCAGATCGGGGGACGGCCCGGCGTCGCTGCCGTCGCTCGGGTCCGCTGCCAGATCCGCTCCGCCGGTCGCGCCATCGCCGCCGGTGGCGCTGCACCCGGGCGAGCCCGGTTCACAATAATTCGGATTGGGTCCTTGAAACGGATTCCATAAAAGGTCGCAGGCGCCCAGGAAAAGCGGTGCACAAAAAAGGAATCGTACTTTTCCCATATTGTACCTATTACTTTCATTGGGAATGACTGGCCGGCGCGACCACGACCTGATGCCGCTTGCCGGGCAGCGCCAGCAGAATGACTCCTCCCGCGGTTAGCAGGACTCCGCTCACGATAAGTCCGGAGCCGACGCCGGTCGTCGTGTAGATGCTCCGGCACTGGTCGCCCACCACAGAGTCCGGCACACAGCGGCCATCGACCGCCAGCGCGGAGCCGCCAAAGCCGATCAGCGCCACGCCCAGCGCCGACGCCGCCACGCCCACTCCCAGCCGCCAGCGCGGCCGCGGCAGGATCTCGGTGCGGGTCACGACCGGGGCCGGCGCGACCAGGACGGGGACCGGCTCGCGCTCCAGCTCCAGCTTCAGGCTCGCGGTCTGGCCTTCCTGGACGGTCAGGGTGGCCTGCTGGGGCTTGTAGCCGGGGTACTTGAGGGTCACTTCCACCGGGCCGGTGAAGTACGGCCGGCGGGTCGGGGTCTCGCCGAGCGAGCGCGTGCCCACGGTGACCGCGGCGCCGGGCGGAACGGAGTCCACTTCGAGGACGCCGCGCGGACGCAATAGACCCTGCTTGAGCGCCGCCGCCGCCGTCTCGGCCAGGAGCTCGGCGGCGCGCTCGGCGCTGCAGCCCGCACAGTCCTTTGCGAGCTCGGCCGCGGCGTCGCCCACCGTGACATCGAGGAGGGCGACCTTGAGCTGCCAGTCGGTGGTGCTCCCCGCCCGCGGCGCGGCCTTGAGCAGCAGGACGTTCTGGAGCAGGTTCTGCATCGCCAGCTCCAGCTGGCAGCGCGTCATCGGGAGGCAGTCGGCGAGCTTGGGGGCCTGCATGAGGGCCTCGCGCTGCCGCAGCACCGTGAGGTGCGCCTGGCCGGCCGCCTGCACCAGCTGCTGATCGAGCCGCTTTTCGGGCTCGCCGCTGAGCGCGGGGTAGTCGGCAAGCACCAGCAGCGCCGGCGGGATGGTCGCCACCACGACCCCGGGGTGGAACTGGCAGCGCAGCTCGACCGTCCGCCCGGCCAGCACCGTCACGCCGTCCTCCAGGCGCAGCGTGTCCCGCTCGACCACCACCTTGTGCTCGCCGATGGGCAGGAGCAGCGGCAGCGGCAGCGGCAGCACCCCGACCGCGTGGTCGTCGATGAGGACCACGGCGTTGCGCTCCCCGGTGACGTTCACCTCGCCGCTCGGCGGCGTCGGCAGCGCCAGGATCCGCTGCGCCTCCTTGAGGGCCGGGCTCTGCGCCGGCTCGCTGGCGTCGTGGAGGAAGCGCCGCATGAGGTCCTGGGCCTCGGCCGTCCGGCCCTGCGCCGCGGCGAGCTCCCCGAGCTGGAACAGCGTCGCCAGGCTCGGAACGAGCCGGTAGGAGCCCGACAGCGACTGCGCGGCGCCGGAGAAGTCCTTCGCCGCGAGCGCCGCCAGGCCCGCCTGCAGGAGCTGCCGGGCCTGCTCGCGCGGGTCGAGGTCACCGGCGCCGGCGCGCTTGACCGGACCCGCTTTGTGCTCGCCCTTGGCGAGGGCGAGGCGCGGGCCCAGGCCCACGAGCAGGCTCAGTGCGGCCAGCTGCAGGATCCTTGAAGCGACTCTGTAAGATGCAGGCAGCATGACCACCTCAGGGAGTCTCTGCCGAGTGGTGGCCGTGCGCGCTTGCCGTGCAGGTCTTGACCTCGGTGGTCTGACCCGCCTGCACACTGACCAGCTTGTTCTGGCCGTTGCCCAGGCTGACGCGGTGCACGCCCGGCTCCATCCACAGGATCGCCTGCTCGCAGCGGCCATCGACCGGCTTGCTGATTTCGATCCGGCCCAGCCGCCCGGACAGGCGGTGAATCGCGGCCTGGGCGGCCTTCACGCGCTCGGACTTGCCCTTGCTCTTGGCCACCGGCGGCAGCAGCTTCTGGTACTCGGCGGCGGCGTTGGCGAGCTGGCCCTGGGCCTCGTAGCCGGAGCCGAGCCGCCAGGTAATCTCGGGGGCCAGCTGCGCGCACTCCTTCCAGCGCTTGCCTTTCTTGGCGCACAGGCTGCCCGCCCGCTCCAGCAGCTTCTGCGCCTTGGCGAAGTCCTTGTGCTCCAGCGCCGTCACCCCGCCGGAGAGATACTGCTGGACGAGGAGCGCGGACAGACGAGTCTCCGCCAGCGGGGTGGCCTCGATGGGGACGGTCGTTGCCGGGCCCGCAGGCGTTCCGCCGTCGGGATATCCGCCGTCGGGGTACCCGCCGTCGGGGTACCCGCCATCGGGGTACCCGCCGTCGGGATATCCGCCATCAGGATATCCGCCGTCAGGCCCGCCATTGGGTCCGGCATTGGGCCCGCCGTTCAGCGGGGCTCCGGCCGGCCGGGGCTCGCCCGCGGGGACCTGCGGTGCCACCGGCGGCCGCGGCTGCTGCCGGGCGGCGGTGGACGCAGCGATCTCCTTCTCGGCAATCGGCCGTAGCAGGCGTGACAGCAGGGCCGAGGCGCGCGTGCGCACCACGATATCGCCGTCATAAAGGAGCGTGCGCAGCACCGGCAGGCCGCCCGGCAGGTTGTCGGCGTCGACGGGCAGCTCGGCCGCCAGCTCGGCGCCGCGCAGGCGTA
This sequence comes from Pseudomonadota bacterium, assembly GCA_035437965.1. Classification (GTDB taxonomy): domain Bacteria; phylum Myxococcota_A; class Polyangia; order Palsa-1104; family JAEUJZ01; genus CALFML01. Next base: position 1,134 of record DAOMZC010000162.1, on the reverse strand, counting down.
CCTCGGGAGCCCGGTCGCGCACCGCGGTCAAGAGCAGCGGCCGCAGCTCGCCGGGCGGCAGGGCGGACAGGGCGTCCAGCGCGGCGCGCCGCGTCCGCGGGTTGGCGTCGAAGCGCAGCTGGTTCAGATCCTTGGGCGGCAGCGTCGGGACGCCCAGCTTGCGCAGCAGCGCGTAGGCCGACAGTCCGTCCAGCCCGCCGCGCGCCATCATCTCGACCAGCACGTCGGTGCCGCGGCGGTCGCCGAGCTCCGCCAGCTTGCGCGCCGCGGTCAGCCGCACCGCGGGGGCCAGATCGACGAGCACCGCGGCCAGGAGCTCGCGATCGCGCGCCAGCTGCTCGAGCGCCAGGCGGCGGATCGCCGCATCCGCGGAGGTCAGCCACTTGGCCAGCCGGGAGCGCTGGAGCTCGTCGCCGAGCTGGTACAGGGTGCCGCTCGCCAGCACCTGCTCTTCGAGGCTGGGCCCGTTCAGCAGCGGTGCCAGCCACGACTTCACCTCGGCCAGCACCGCGGTGTCGCCGCGCCGGCGCAGGCGCTCGCCGATGCGCTCGATCGCGCGCAGGGTCTCTTTGCGCACATCCGCGTCGGTGTCGCTCAGGCCCAGGTGCAGCGCGGTCAGGGCGTCGCGCTCCTGGCGGCGCGCCAGCGCTCGCGCCGCCGCCCGCCGTACCGTCGGCTCGGTGTCGCCGGTCAGCACCTTCTGCAGCAGCGGCACCGTCTTGGTCGTCGATTCACCGAGCGTCGCCACCGCCGAGCTGCGGATCTCCGAGCTGCGGTCGCTCAGCGCCCCTTCGGCCCAGGCCAGGCTCTGCTCGGACAGCGCCGCCGGATCGCGCCCGGTCAGCTCGACGATCGCGCTGGCCGCGGTCTGGCGCAGGCGCGGGTCCGCGTGGCCGAGCAGGCCGGCGAGCGCGCGCGCATCGTCGCTCTGACCGGCGTCGGCCAGTCCCTCGCTGGCCGCGATGAGCGCCGCCGCGGTGGCGCGCGGGTTGTTCAGGATCTGCAGGAACAGCTCGACGTTGGTGCTGGCCTCGACCGACGCCAGCAGGCGCGCCGCCAGCACCTGCGTCTGGTCCTTGCGGCCGGCCGCCTCGCGCAGCACCACGCGCCCGCGCTCCTCGCCGAGCTTGGCCA
>DAOMZC010000161.1:0-9985 GCA_035437965.1 Pseudomonadota bacterium | reverse complement strand
GGTCGCTCCAGGCGGCGGTCGAGGGCGCGGATGCGCGCGCACAGCTCGCGCGTCGAGAACGGCTTGGTCACATAGTCATCCGCGCCCAGGTCGAGGCCGGTGACCCGATCCACCTCCTCAGCGCGCGAGGTGAGAAGGATGATCGGTGTACTGGCCTGGGCGCGCAGACGGCGGCAGACCTCCAGTCCGTCCATCTCCGGGAGCTGGACATCCAGCACTACCAGGTCGGGGCGGCTGTGCTGGAAGCGGCGCAGGGCGTCCCGGCCGTCGCCGGCCGCTTCGACGGTGTAGCCCTCCTCGGCCAGGGCGGCGGACAGCACCGCCACGAGCAGCGCGTCGTCATCGACAAGGAGCAGGCGGTTGATCTTGTCACCGACGGACATGACGGCACGCTAACAGATAATCCGGTGGACCGAAACGCCCAGCGGAGCCGCCCGCCCGCAGACCTGCTCAGGCCGGGATCAGGTGGCTGCCGAGCAGCGCGATGCCCTCGGCGTCGTGGATGTCCTGCTCGAACATCGGCACCTGCCGGATCGGCTCTCTGGCCGTCTGGCCGAGGCGCACGATCGAGGCGGCGTCGGTCTCGGCCAGGACCTGCTGCTCGTCATAGGTCCGCCCGAGGTCGAGCGCCAGCTTCTCCAGGTCGTCGGCGGCATAGCCGGCGAGCTCCGGGCGACCGCGCAAGAGCGGCTCGAGCTCGGCGGGGCGCGGCGGACCCGCCTTGTGCACCCGGTTGACGACGCAGGCGCCGATGTTCATGCGGGCGCGGACCAGGCGCTCGTGGAAGTAGAGCGCCTCGTCGATCGACAGCGGCTCCGGGCTGCACACCAGGACGAACGCCACCTCATGCCGGTGCAAAAGCTCCTGCACCTTCTGCGACCGCTCGCGGAAGCCGGCGAACACCTGGCTGAACTCGACGAAGAACTCCGCCATCTGATCCAGGAACCGCGATCCGACAAAGCGCGCCAGGCCCTTTAGCACGAACGCGCTGCCCATCCCGATCATCCGCAGCCCCCAGGTCCCCGCCTGCGCCGAGGGCTTGATGATCCACTGCATGGTCGGCGAGTCGACCGCCTGGCTGACCTTGTCCGGCGCATCCAGGAAGTCGAGCGCGTTCTCGGTCGGCGGCGTATCAAGGACGATGAGATCGTAGCTGCCCTCGGAGTAAAGCTCGTACAGCTTGGACACCGCCGCGTACTCGTGCGAGCCGGCCAGCGAGCTGGCGATCTGCTGGTAGATGGCGTTGTCCATGATGCGCTGGCGCAGCTCGGCGCCCTGGGCGTAGCGGTTCACGATTTCGTCGAAGGCGCGCTTCTGGTCGAGCATCATCGCGTCGAGCCGCCCGCCGGCCGCCGGGGTCAGGCGGCGCTGCGCCGCGACCAGCTCGAGCTTGGCGGCGGGCACCTGCTGAATGTCGTGCCCGAGCGCCTTGAGCCCCAGCGCATCGGCGAGCCGCCGCGCCGGGTCGATGGTCAGCACCAGCACCTTCTTGCCCTGCAGCGCCGCCAGCAGCGCCAGCGTCGCCGCCGTGGTCGTCTTGCCGACGCCGCCCGAGCCGACGACGATGAGGATGCGGCGCTCCTGCAGGAGCCGCTGCAGCGCCGCCGCATCACCGCCGGCGCTCACCTCCGCGCCGCGGCTCGGGGTCGCCGCGGCCTCGGCGCTGTCCGGCTGGCCCGGGCTGCCCGTCTCGCCGGTCACACCCGCCCCCGTATCGCCCGTGTCGCCCGTATCGCCCGTGTCGCCCGTATCGGAAGGACCTTCCACCATCACCCAATCTCGCCGAGCCCGAGCTCGGCTTCCTCGATCATCTGGTTATTGTTGAGCGTCCCGCCCAGCACCCGGCCGGTGTTGAGCAGGTACAGCTGCCCCGGCAGGATCTGGACGGGCAGCCGCAGCTCGTCGTAGCGGAGCACGTGCAGCGGGCTGACAAAGCGCGTGCGGAACACCCGCCACAGCACGACCTCGTCGGGCCGGAAGCCGCGCCGCCAGAAGATGCGCTGCAGCGCCGCCATAAACGGCTCGTAGAACGCCTGGTCGGGCTTGGCGAAGTCCGGGTCGTCGTCGGGCAGGTAGCGCGGCAGGTAGAGGAGGTGGTAGCCGCCGACCTCCTCGGGCGCGACCAGGGTGGTAAGGCCGATGACGCCGGTGAACGGCAGCCCCGGGTCGGTCAGGTTGAGCACGTAGTAGGGGCTGAGGGCGCGCCGCAGCTTGACCACCATGCAGATGACGCCCAGGTAGCGCTGCGCCGCCGCGCGCTCCAAGAGCGGCGCCGGTACCGGTAGCCCGGCGCACAGCTGCGGCAGGGCGCGGCTCGGGCCGGTGAAGATCACGCGGTCGGCGACAAGCTCGGCGCCGGCGGCAGTGCGCACGCGCAGCGTCCGGGGCTGTGGCCCAGACTCGACGGCAACTACCTGGGCGTTCTTGTGGACCTGCACCCCGCGGGCCTGCAAGTGCGCCTCGGCGGCGCGGAACACCGGCGCGTAGCCGCCGGAGATGTAGCCGAACGCCTCACTTTTGCCCTCGCCCTCGCGGGTGGCGTAAAGGCGGCGGATCGTCGACCAGATGAACGCCGCGGCGGCCTCGCCGTGCGCGCTGCCAAGCTTGGCGCGCAGCAGCGGCCCCCAGATCTTGTCGTAGACTCCGTCGCCGGACAGCTTGCGCAGCCAGGCCTCGGCGGTGAGCTTCTCCAGCAGCGCGCCGTCGGTTACCCGCGAGGCGTAGAGGATGGTCGCCGCCAGGCGCGCCTTCTGCGGCAGCGACAGCGGCGGGAAGGCGAGGAAATCGAGCGGCGTGTTGAAGGGGTGCAGGCGCCCGTCGGTGTAAAAGCCGGTGCGCGCCGCCTTCCAGCGCAGCCGATCTTTGAGCCCGAGCCGCGCCAGCCAGTCGATGAGCCGCCGATCTTGCGGCGTCACCACGTGGTAGAAGCGATCCCAGCCGATCTCGTCCGGCACGCTCGCCACCGACAGGCCGCCGAGCGCCGCGCCGCCCTCCAGGAGCTGCACCTTGGCGCCCGGCCAGCGCTCCCCGAGCCGCTCGGCGAGCACGCAGCCCGTGACGCCGCCACCGATGACCACCACCCGGTCGGGCGGTCGGTCGCCGCGGCAAGCCGAGTCGACAGCTGGGCTCGTGGGGTTCGCCATGCGTTCAGGTCGCAGTATAGAAGCGAGCAAGTCTCTGTGTCTACGCGTGTCCGTCGGACGCACCGGGGCGGGTGAAGATGGTCGGGCCGCCTGCCAGGAGGGCCCGGCCGCCCGGCCGGCGCCACCCGCTGTCACCGTCGCCGCGCGCGGCTTGAAAGCCGGCGCCGAGCCTGCGTGCTTGTGTGGCCGATCCCGTCGCTGATATACTTTCGCCATAATGATCGACCTGGAGACCCTAACTTTAACCGAGGCGATTAGGCTCCAGTCGGAGCTGTCGGCGCTGATTAGCAAGAAGTACGAGCGCCACGTCGCGCTGGTCTTCTCCGATATTGTCGGCTCGACCCCGTACTTCGCCCGCTTCGGCAACGAGGCCGGGCGCAGCCTGCAGCAGCGCCACTTCGATCATATCCAGAGCGTGATTGGCGACCGCGGCGGCCGCGTCGTCGACACCGCCGGGGACGGCGCGTTCCTGTGCTTCCCGCAGGTCGAGGCGGCGTGCAGCGCGATGATCGAGCTGCAGCGCCGGATCTCGGCCGACAACTTCCACCGCCCGCGCGAGCACCAGCTGGCGGTGCGCATCGGCATCCACTGGGGCAGCGTGCTCACCGACTCGGTGGTGGTCACCGGCGACGCCGTCAACCTCAGCTCGCGCGTCGCCAGCTCGAGCCGCCCCGGCGAGATCCGCATCACCCGCCAGGTCTACTCCGAGCTGCCGAGCGCCCTGCGCATCCGCTGCAAGCCCCTGGACCCGGTCGAGCTCAAGGGGATCGAGCACAAGGTCATCCTGATGGAGCTCATCTGGTGGGATCCATCGCGCTTCCCCGAGTTCGTGCGCATCGAGAACAGCGGCGAGCAGCTGCAGCTGCCGGCGCTCGACACGATCAGCTTTGGCCGCATCAGCGAGCTCGATGGCGTCAAGGCCAACGACATCGTCATCAAGCTTAGCGAGGAGCGCCTCAACAACATGGTCAGCCGCTGGCACTTCGAGCTGCGGCGGCGGCCCGACGGCTTCGTCCTGCGATCGGTGTCGTCGCAGCTCACCGAAGTCGACGGCCGGATCCTGCAAAAAGGCGAGGAAGCCGAGGTCCGCGTCGGGACGAGCGTGGTCCTGGCCAAGACGATCGTGATCCGCTTCCTCTCGACGCTCAAGCTGGCGCCCGACCCGGGTCACACGGCGCTCGTGCGGTAGGCGCCGCGGCCGCGGCTACTCGACGAGGATCAGGTGCTGCTGCTGCTCGCTGGGCGGCGGCTTCTTCTTGTGCGGCGGAGCGTGGCGGATTTCCTTGTGTCCCGGGTGCCCCGGCGGCCGCTTGGGCTCATCCGGAGTGCCCGTGGCCGGGACGGCGGGAGCCGGCGGCTCGGTCACCTGGGCCGGCGGCGTCGGCGGTGGCGTCACGACAACCGGCGGCGGGTTGAGCAGCACGCTCGACTGCCCGGCACCCACGCTGCGCGAGCGCTGGAAACCAAAGCGCGACCCAAACAGCAGCGGCGCCAGTAGCGCCAGGGTCACCAGCGCCGCCGCCAGCGTGATGAGCAGCGAGCGCCGGCCCTGCTGGAGCTGCCGCAGGCCCTGCCCGACCGACTGCCCGAGCGTCGACATGTTGCGCACCGGCACCTGATCCACCGACGCGCGCAGGGTCGGCAGGCGGGCGCTGCGGCGCTGCGCGATCTGGGGCAGCAGCTGGCGCAGCGTCTCCAGCCCTTCAAGGACCTGGTTCATCGCCGGACGCTGGGTCCGGTCCTTGGTGAGCAGCATATCGACAAGCGCCAATAGCGGCGGCGGCACCCCGGCGGTCCGCCTGGCCAGCGGCACCGGCTGCTCGAACTGATGCCTGGCCATCAGATCCGCCATGGAGTCGCCGGCAAACGGCGGCTGGCCGCAGAGCATCTCGTAGAGCATGCAGCCGAGCGAGTACACGTCCGTGCGATCGTCGACCTGGCTCGCCCCGCGGCACTGCTCGGGCGACATGTAGCTCGGCGAGCCCATGACCGCGCTCAGCTGGGTCCGGGCGTTCGACTGATCCCCCGAGGCGGTAAACTTGGCGATGCCGAAATCCAGGAGCTTGGTCCGCTCCCCATGCGGCATGTGCGGATCGGGCACGAGCATGACGTTTTCGGGTTTCAGATCTCGATGAACGATCAGCGAACGATCCGCGGCAAATCGACGCCGAGAAGGCGCATCGTGGACGCGCCCGTGGAAAGGTGCTGGAAGCGACGCCCGGCGCTGCCAGCCGGGCGGCTCGGCGCCTCGGAGCATCATGGGGGGAGCAGGTGTGCAGTGCCGGCCGGAGCGCTGAAGAACTTGCCCATGCGCTCGTCTGAAAGAAGGTGCAAAATTCTAGTAAAGAGGCCGTGATGAAAACGTATCTGCTGCTCGGGAAGCTCGGCATCGTGTCTCTCTGCGCATCGCTGCTGGCGGCCTGCGGGGACAACCGCTCGGATCTCCAGCTGGAATCCGGACATAGCGACCTCGATCAAGTAGCACCGGCAGGTCCGACCGAGGTCGGGAAGAGCAAGACAGAGACCTTCACGTTCCGCAACGTCCAGGACCACGGAGTCCTGGTGAAGCAGATAAGCGGCATTGCGGCTCCTTTTTACCAGCTCGATGGCTCTACCTGTAAAGAGGGCGAGCTCGTCCCCGGCCACGGCGCCTGCACCGTGGTCGTGACCTATGTGCCGGCGGCGGCGGCCCGCAGCGAGGTGCTCTTATCGCTGTCCTACGCGCGGGAAAAAGAGCCCAGCCAGCTTCGGCTCGGCCCGCACGTCGCCATCGCTGCCTTGGCGAGTCTGAACTGCGCGGTCACTCCCACCCTGACGCAGAAGCGAGCCGAGGGTGTGAGCGCGGCGGTGCAGCGCAACCAGGCCGAGGCCGCGGCCGGCACCGCCAAGGGGCAGAGCCTGACCTATGACGACGGAAGGCAGCTCGGCTATCAGCAGGGATACGATGTCGGATACAAGCGGAGCTACCAGAGCGCCTACCAGCGCTCGTTCGACTCCGGTCAGGCGCAGGGCTATAGCGAAGGCAAAAATAGCTCCGAAGCGATAAGAGACGGCGCCGCCCAGGGGCAGCGCGATGGCTTCAAGGCGGGGTATGCCGACGGCGTCGCTGCCGGTGACCATGCGGGTTATCAGGACGGGTACAACGACGGCCGGGTCGACGGCTACGCCGCTGGTTACGCCGATGGGCAGGATGCCTGCCTGGGTAGCGGCGCGATCAGCAGAGCCGCGCCGCGGGCCAAGACTTCGCTGCGGGCGGCCTCCCTCCGCCCGCGAACCTTGGCGATCGGTGAGCAGCCGCCCTCGCCCGAGCAGATCCTCAGCGCTCCCGCGACCCAGCAGGCGTGCGTCAAGCAGGGGTACGACGCGACCTACTCTGCAAGCTCGTTTCAGCGCGCTTATGAGGCCGCCGCCGCCGCGAACGTGCAGTACCAGGCAGGGTTCCACGATGGCTACAGTAGCGGCGAAAAGAAGGGCAGCAGCGACGGCACGGCGACCGGGCAGAGCAAGGGCTACGCAGCTGGGCGCGCGGCGGGCTACGAGCAGGGGTACAAGGACTCCTTTGAAGCCGCTTATCAGACTTCTGCTCAGGCGGCCTACAATGTTGCCTACGGCGACAGCTACGAAGACGCCTACTCCGCCGCGCATGGTCGGGGCTATTACGCGGGCTCGCAAGAGGGCTACAAAGTCGGCTATAAGGACGGCGTTGAAGATGCCGGCTGCGAGGTGGACTGAATAGGTCGTGAAAGAGAATCAACGGTGACTGTTACTCGGGGTTGGAAACCAAAATGCTGCAGTCGATAAGCAAGCCGCTAGGTTTGAACTCCACTACGCTGCAGTTGATAAGCAAGCTACCAGGGCTTGATAATCAAGCCGCTAGGTTCAAGACTCAAAGCGCTACTTTTGATAAGCAAGCTACCAGGGCTTGATAATCAAGCCGCTGGGTTCAAGACTCAAGGCGCTGCTTTTGATAAGCAACCCGCTTGGCTTTGATAAGCAACCTGCTTGGCTTTGATAAGCAAGCTGCTGGGGTTGAAGCCCAAGGCTGTGTAATTGATAAGCAAGCGGCGTGGCTCTGAGAAGCAAGCCAATTGAAGCGCAGCTGTTCCTCTTCCCTCCTACTCCGCTGAGCCTCCAGCGAACTGCTCGTGGTGTGCGGGGCACGCTGACACAGCGTGTCACAATCGCACACCCCTTGGGCCTGGGCCGATAAACCCGCGGCACTGTCGGTCGAGAACGCATCTTCTCAACCTCGATGAGCTGGCATGTCGTGTGCTGTACCCCCTGGCGAACCTCACCAGCGAGCCGCAAGCCGCCGGTGGCAACCACATCCGCACAAGGAGATAATCCATGACTCGAGTATTTAGCGCCATCCTCGCCAGCACCCTCCTCATCGCCGGTCCCGCCCTGGCTGACGAAGCCGCCAAGGTCAAGTCCGACACCGTGAAGGCCGATGGCACCAAGGTCTCGGTCAAGAAGAAGAAGGACGTCAAGAGCGACGGTACCGGTGAGGTCAAGACCGAGGTCAAGACCGAGGACCCGAACACCGGGACCGAGACCACCAAGCGGACCAAGACCACCAAGGACAAGAACGACGACGGCACGGTCAAGACCACCAACAAGACCGAGACCGAGACCAAGACCAAGTAGGTCTTGCGGCTCTGTCCGCGTTACATATGAAATAAAGAAGGCGCCAGCTTCATCCTGGCGCCTTTTTTATTTGCGCATCAATCCCACGGCCCGGCCGCCGCGCGGCAGAGCCGGGTCGCAGCTCATGGCGTACAGAGGTTGACCGGGTACCCGAACTGATCGGAAAACTGCAGGCAGCCGGTGCCGTACGGACAGTTGTAGCCGCCGGTCGGGCACTGGATGTAGCACTGCGAGTTGACGCAGATCGTCTCGTAGTTCTGCAGATCCTGCAAGCAGTCGGCGGGCTGGTTGCAGACGTTGGTGCACAGCGCTCCGGAGAAGCCGGCCGAGGCCGGGAGGCTCGTCTGTAGACACTGGGTGCCGCCGCTGCAGGCTTCGCCGTAGCCGCAGGCTTCATAAGGTCGGTTGACAGGGCTACCGCAGCCGGCAAAGGACAGTCCGAGCCCCACTATCAGCCAGCCAGCCAGATTTCGCGCGTTCATGTGGCCTCCTTTATTCGCGTGAGGATAAAGTATACAAGAGGCGGACCAAGAGTTAGCGCCGACAATGCCGCAAGCTACAGCCAAGGTCCCCTGGTGTCGCTTGCGCGGTGCGGAGCTCGCTCCCAAGCTTGATTTCATGATAGATCTAACTAGCTTGGCTGGCTTGGCTGGGGGAGCCGCCGGACTCCTCCTGGCGCCGCTGTTCGGCATCGGCAGCTACCTGCGGCAGGCGCGCTTCTTCCATCCGCGCGGCGTCTGTTACCGGGCAGACGTGCAGCCTGCCGCCGGTCCGCTGCACGCCCTGGGCGCGCGGCTCGGGCCGGCGGCGCTCGTCCGCCTGTCGGGGGCCTGGTGGCGCAGCCGGGAGTGGCCCGATGTCCTCGGCATCGCCCTGCGCTTCCAAGCGAGCCCCGGGGCGGCGCCCACGGACGGCGACCAGGACCTGCTCCTGGCGACGATTCCGCTGCCGGTGTTCACGCCGCTGGCGCCGCTGTGGACCAACGTCCACGACTTCCTCGACAATACATATTACGGCGTGTCACCGTTCGCGGTCACCGACATCGGCTCGCTGCGCTTCCGCCTGCGCCCGGCGGCGACCTCGCCCGCCGGGGCCGACCGATCGGGCCGCCTCGCTGCCGCCACCGCCGCCGGCATCGCGGTGCTGCAGCTGCAAGCCCAGAGCTCCCCCGGGGCGAGCTGGCATCCCGTCGCTGACCTCCATCTCACGGCAGAGCTGGTGGTGGATCAGGAAGCGCTGCGCTTCTCGCCATTTAGGCAGGGGCGCGGCATCGCTCCGCGCGGCTTCATCCACGGGCTGCGCCGCTCCGTCTACCTCTTCAGCCAGGCGTCGCGACCGGCTTCCTGAAAAGAGCGCTACCGGCGTGCTGCACCGCTACCGGTCCGTCCGACTACCGACCCCCCGGAACGGCCTGGTAGTCGGGCAGCGGCAGCGACTGTCCATCGACGATGAAGCCCTGCCGCAGCACCACGGCGACCGGCTGCGGCAGGTCGCCGACCGCGCACTCGACATTGAGCTCGGCCGACAGGCCGGCGGCGATGGTGCTCGGCTTGGCGTACTTGCCGAACACTCCCATCGCCCGCGTCGTCACGCGTCCATCGGGGAACTGACACTGGATCTGGTTCTTGTCGATGGCCAGCACCCGGCCCGTCTTGTTGATGACGATCCAGCGAAACCAGACCTTGCCGCTCTTGTGGAAGATCTTCGCGACGTTGATCTGTACGCCCTGGCTCTCGTACGGGGCAGCGGAGTAGTTCACTTCACCGGCCCAGGAGCTTGCAGGGATCGTTCCCACGAATAGGCTGGCGAGCAAGCCCATGGTTCGAAGAGAAAAGGAACTGGAAGAGACCCTCATCGTTCAGACCCTCCTTGACGCGGCCGATGCTCAGCGGGCGGATTGCTGGCCAGCCTGGCTGGCTCAGTTGGAAGAATATCGGCGTCCATACTGCCTTTCTTAACAAGAATTACCCTCGATACCTATCTTTTTGGCGCAGCTCCGGTCGAGAAAGCGCCCCAGATCGAGCGTTGAGTGGCCGAGCAGGTTGGATCACTGCCCCACGACCTCTTGTCCAGCGTGACTCCGTCGCTGCGCGCCGTCTCTGGAAACCCCAGACGGCGTTTCTCGACGGAGCGTAGGGTCCTCGATGAACGATTCCCATGCCGTGAGCGGCGGTCAGGGATTCGGCGATCTGGCT
>DAOMZC010000160.1:0-9987 GCA_035437965.1 Pseudomonadota bacterium | reverse complement strand
CGCGCCGTCGCCCCCGGCGCTGCCCGCCTGCATGGCCAGCAGCACCAGCGTCGCCAGCAGCGTCGCCACCGTCAGCGGCATGAGGTAGGTCCGCGACCCCGGCACCGGCACCGCCACCGCCTCCGAGGTCTCGGCCGGCAGCTTGCGGTGGTAGTCGGGACCGACCAGCCGCACCCGCGAGAACGCCTCCAGGAGCAGCAGCAAGAGCCCCGCCACCGTCAACAAGAGCAGCGGCGAGCTGTTTAGAAGATCGCTTATATCGAAGGTCATGGCTTCCCTCCGGCCGCCGCCGGTGGATTTCCTTTATTGGGTTCGTCCTTGCCCGGAGTCGCCTTGGCCTTGTCGCCCCCGCCGAGCATGTAGGGCTTTCCTTCCGACGGCCCCGCCGCGAACTTCTCGCGAATCTGGGACAGCGTCGCGCTCACCGCCGGATCGATGTCCTTGAGGAACGTCTTGGGGCAGATGCCCAGCCAGAACGCCATCGCCAGCATCGGCAGCAGCACCCAGATCTCGCGGCCGCTCAGGTCGCGCAGCTTGCGATTCAGGGGATTTTCCAGCGGGCCGAGCATCACCCGCTGGAACAGCGACAGCATGTAGATCGCGCCGAAGACCACGCCGCTCGCCGCCAGCGCCGCCAGCAGCGTCGCGTGCTCGAAGATCTGCGGCATCCCCGTGCCGGCCTTGTTGGCGCTGAACGTGCCGATGATGATCAGGAACTCACCGACGAAGCCCGAAAGGCCGGGGAGGCCAATCGAGGCCATCGTGAAGATGAGCAGGAACGCCGCGAACACCGGCATCCGCTGCCACAGCCCGCCGAACTCCTCCATCCGCCGGGTGTGGCGACGCTCGTAGATGACCCCGACGCTGAGGAACAGCGCCCCGGTCGAGATGCCGTGCGCCAGGCACTGGTACAGCGCCCCGTTGACGCCGCGGCTGTTGAGCATCATCAGCCCCAGCACGACGAAGCCCATGTGCGCCACCGACGAGTAGGCGATGAGCTTCTTGATGTCGGTCTGGGCGTAGGCGACAAGCGACCCGTAGACGATCCCGATCACCGCCAGCAGCGACAACATCGGCCCCCAGTCGAGCAGCGCCTGCGGGAACATCGGCATCGCGAAGCGGATGAGCCCATAGGGCCCGAACTTCAGCAGCACGCTGGCCAGGATCACCGAGCCGGCGGTGGGCGCCTCGACGTGGGCGTCGGGCAGCCAGGTATGCAGCGGGAACAGCGGCACCTTGATGCAGAACGCCAGGGCGAACGCCGCGAAGCACCACTTCTGCTCCGCCGAGGTAAGCACCAGCTTGCGCAGGTTGTCGTAGTCGAACGACCACACGCCGGTCGCCTCGTGACCCTTGATGTACAGAAACAGGATCGCGATCAGCATCAGCAGCGAGCCGACCATCGTGTAGATGACGAACTTGATCGACGCGTACAGCCGCCGGTCGCCGCCCCAGATGCCGATGATGAAGTACATCGGCACCAGCATCACTTCCCACATCACGTAAAACAGGAAAAGGTCCAGCGCCAGGAACGCCCCCAGCATGCCGGTCTGCAGCACCAGGGCGCAGACGACGAACTCGCGCACCTTTTCGGTGATCGCGGTCCACGTCGACAGGAACACCACCGGCAAGAGGAACGTCGTCAGCATCACCAGCCACAGCGAGATGCCGTCGATGCCGAGGTGGAACTCGATGCCGAGGCTTGGGGCCCACGGCCAGCGCACAACGTAGCTCATCTTGGCCGGCTCGAAGCTGGGCAGCAGCATCAGCGAGGCGGCGAACGTCACAAGCGAGGTAAAGAGCCCGATGCCGCGGTGCAGGCCCGCCTCCTCACGCGGGACGAGCAGGCACACGAGCGCGCCGAGCAGGGGCAGGAACGTCAGAATCGGCAGAATCATGCTCATGGGAGACCCCTCTACTCGACTTTCGCGTGCAGGGTATTGCTATCTGCGACGCCCCACTGCGGGTCCTGTGCCTCGATCTTGATCGTGTAGTCGTTGGGGCCTCCGTACTCGTGCACGAGCGTGGTGAAGCGCGTGGTCTCGTCCCACTTGCCGTCACCATCCCAGTCGATCCGGTAGACCAGCCGCCCGTTTGCCACCTTGCCGCCGCCGAGCGTCAGGCTGACCTTGCGCTTGTCGATCGACACCGTGCCCTGCACTCCGCGCAGCGGCAGCCAGTAGGTGGCGACGAACAGGATCGCCGCCGCCCCCGCCACCACCGCGATGATGTAGCGCTGCACATCGCCGTTCTGCAGCCGCCGGGTGAGCGTCCCCATCCCGCCGAGGATCGCCGGCCCGAGCTTGGTCAGGCCCCCGTCCACCACCGTCGCATCGGCAAACCGCCACAGCACGCGGGCGAGCACCTTGAGCGGCCGGACAAAGACCAGGTGATAGAGCTCGTCGACGTAGTACTTGTTCCACAGGAGCCGGTACAGGCCCCCGAGCTTGTCCTTGAGCGACACCGCGGTCGGCGAGATGCCGCCGCGGTACAAGAGCGCCGCCAGGCCGATGCCGGCGCCCGACAGCCCGAGCGCCAGCGCCATCAGGGCCCACTCCACCGCGTGCGAGTGCGGCTCGTCCCCGGCGAGGATGCCGGCCTTGGCGAGCCAGGCCGGGAAGAAGCCCAGCACGTGCTCTGCCGCCTCGGGGAAGCCGTGCGTCATGACCGCCGGCACGCCGAGGAAGCCGACGACGACCGAGCCGATCGCCAGGATCACCAGCGGCAGCACCATCTCGGACGGCGACTCGTGGACGTGGTGCTCCTGCTCGGCGGTGCCGCGGAAGCTGCCGGTGAACACGATGAAGTAAAGCCGCCACATGTAGAACGCCGTGCACAGCGCCGCCACGGCCAGCATCCCCCACAGGATGTAGGGGTAGGCGTGCACCGCCGCCTTGGCCCACTCGGGCATCGCCTCGGCCATCTGGAAGTGGGTGGCGAACGCGCCGGCGAGGATGGCGTCCTTGCTGAAGAAGCCGGCGAACGGGAAGATGCCGGCAATCGCCAGGCAGTAGATGAAGAACGTCCAGCGGGTCCACGGCATGTGCTTGCCCAGGCCCCCCATCTTGGTGATGTCGCCCTCGCCGCCCATGCCGTGCATGACCGAGCCGGCGCCGAGGAACAGGCCGGCCTTGAAGAAGGCGTGCGTCATCAGGTGAAAGATGCCCGCCGCATAGGCGCCGGTGCCGACGCCGACGAACATGAAGCCGAGCTGGCTCACCGTCGAGTAGGCCAGGACCTTCTTGAAGTCGCGCTGGACGATGCCGATGGTCGCCGCGAACAGCGCCGTCGTCGCCCCGATGCCCGCCACCAGCATGCGCGCCGCGTGCGGCTGCATGTCGAACAGCACGTGGGTGCGCGCCACCACATAGACGCCCGCGGTGACCATCGTCGCGGCGTGGATGAGCGCCGAGACCGGCGTCGGACCGGCCATCGCGTCGGGGAGCCAGACATAGAGCGGGATCTGGGCGCTCTTGCCCATGCAGCCGATGAAGAGGAGCGCCGCCGCCCAGTAGGCCACCGGCCAGCCCAGCAAGTACGGCGCCCGCAGCTCGAGGATGTGGTTGCCGAGCTCGGAATACTTGAACGTCCCGATCACCGTGTAGAGCACGCACATGCCGAGCAGGAACCCGAAGTCGCCGATGCGGTTGACGACGAACGCCTTGCGCCCGGCGGTGGCGTTCTTGTCCTCGGTGTACCAGAAGCCGATGAGCAGGTAGCTCGCCAGGCCCACGCCCTCCCAGCCGATGAACGTGATCGGCAGCGAGTCACCGAGCACCAGGATCAGCATCGCGCCGGTAAACAGGTTGAGGTAGCCGAAGAAGCGCGCGAAGTCCGGCTCGTGCTCCATGTAGCCGGTGGCGTAGATGTGGATGAGCAGCGCGATCCAGGTGACGATCAGCACCAGCACCGACGACAGCGGGTCCAGCATGAGCCCCGCCGCCAGCTTCAGGTCGCCGGCCAGCATGAAGTCGCCGGATATGAGCTCGTCGACGAGCATGCCGCGCGGCACCTCGCTCGCCAGGGTGAAGACCCCCAGCGTCGCGACGAGCGCCGCGCCGGCCACCGCGCCGCACGCCACGAGGCTCACGAAGCCGTTGCCGAAGCGGCGGCCAAACAGCAGGTTCAGCACCGCTCCAAGGAGCGGCAGGACGATGATGAGGTAGAGCGGAAATTGCTGGGTCATGGCTGCTTTTAGTACCGAAGCAGGGTGAGGTCGTCGAGGTTGGTGTTCTGGCGATTCCGGAACACCCCAACAACGATCGCGAGGCCAATGGCAGCCTCGGCGGCAGCGACGGCAATGACGAGGAGCGCCAGGGCCTGCCCGCGCATGTCGTGCTGGGCGCGCGCGAACGCCAGCAGCGTCAGGTTGGCCGCATTAAGAATGAGCTCGATCGACATCAGCGTGATGAGCGCGTTGCGGCGGATGAACACGCCCAGGGTGCCGATCACGAACAGCACCACCCCCAGGATCAGGAAGTGCTGCACTCCGATTTCGGAAAAGGTCTGCCAAAGCTGCGGCATGGCTCAGTGGCCTCCGTGTCCGTGGGACGAGTGACCCGCGGCGTCGGCCGGGGCGGCATCCTCGTGTGACGAGTCGTGGGCATCGGCGAAGCTCGGCTGGCCGGCCGCTCCCGCTTCGTGGGTGGAGGTCGGGCGCGCGACGTGCGACTTGGCCAGCACCACCGCGCCGATGACCGCGATGACCAGGAGGATCGAGATCGCCTCGAAGGGGAACAGGAAATCGGTGAAGAAGAACTCGCCCAGCTTGGCCACCGTCCCGTACCCGACCTTGAGGTCGCCGGGCGCGCTGCGGATCGCCGCCCCCGGCGCCAGCAGCATGCCGCCAAGGCGCATCGCCAGGTAGACCAGCGCCCCGGCGCCCAGCGCCTTGCCGACGATGCCCTGGGTCGGCCACGGGTCGGCCTCCTCGCGGTTTAGCACCATGATGACGAAGACGAAGAGCACCATGATGGCGCCGGCGTAGACCAGGACCTGGATCGCGGCGAGGAAGTGCGCCGACAGGAGCGCGTACAGGCTGGCCAGCCCGAAGAACGTCGCCACCATCGACATCACCGCGCCGATGAGGTTGCGGCGCAGGATCGTCGACAGGGCGCCGACCACGGTGAGGGTCGCCAGCACCCAGAACGCCCACGCCGGGGCCAGGCTCGGGTGCAGCGAGTCGGCGGGCACCGGCTGGACCTGGACCGCCTGGCCCCCCGCCTGAGCGAGCAGCGCTGGGATGAGACCGGCCGCCGAAGCGGCGCTAGCAAGTCCGATCATGGGTGCGCCCCCAGGTGCGCCGCCGCCTGGCCGCTCTGCCGCAGCTTGGCCTCGAACTCGGCGCGGTACTTGGTCAAAAAGCCGAGCATCGGCCACGCCGCCGCCTCACCGAGCGGACAGATCGTGTTGCCGGCGATCCCGTACGAGATCGACGACAAGAGCTCGAGGTCGCCCGCCTGCCCTTCCTTGCGCGCCAGCCGCGAGCACACCCGCGCCAGCCACCCGGTGCCCTCGCGGCAGGGGGTGCACTGGCCGCACGACTCGTGGGCGTAGAAGCGCATGATGCGGGCGCACACGGCGACGATGTCGGTGTCCTCGTCCATCACCACCACGCCGCCCGAGCCGGCCATCGTGCGCAGGGGCTTGCCGGGCGAGAGCTCGAAGACCTGGCCGGGCCGCACCATCACCGGCTTTATCCGCGGGTCGTTGATGAGGGCGTCGAACTCCATCGGGATGTCCAGCTCGTCGCTGTCGAGCGGCGGCATGGACGAGCCGCCGGGGATGACCGCCTTGACCTTCTTGTCGCCGGGCACGCCGCCGCAGACGTCGTAGATGACCTCGCGCAGGGGGATGCCCATGGGCAGCTCGTAGACACCGGGGCGGTTTAAGTGGCCGCTCATGCACAGGGTGCGCGTCCCGCCCGAGCGACCGGTGCCGAGGTCGGCGAACGCCTGGCCGCCGTGCTCGACGATGTAGGGGATGTTCATCAGCGTCTCGACGTTGTTCACGATCGTCGGCTTGCCGAACAGGCCCTTGACCGCCGGGAACGGGGGCTTGAGGCGCGGCCACCCGCGCTTGCCCTCCAGGGAGTTGAGCAGCGAGGTCTCCTCGCCGCAGATGTACGCCCCGGCGCCGCGGTGGACGGTCAGGTCCATCTTGAACTGCCCGGCGGCGGTGCGGTGCTCGCTGCCGAGGTAGCCGCGCTGGTAGGCCTCGTCGACGGCGCGCTGCAGGACGGCGGCCTCGCGGTACATCTCGCCGCGGATATAGATGTAGGCGTGGCGGCAGCCGAGCGCGTAGCCCGACAGGATCATGCCCTCGATAAGGAGGTGCGGATCCCAGAAGATCATCTCGCGGTCCTTGCACGTGCCGGGCTCGGACTCGTCGGCGTTGCACACGAGGTATACGGTGTCGGCGCCTTTGGGGATGAAGCTCCACTTCATGCCGGTGGGGAAGCCGGCGCCGCCGCGACCGCGGAGGTTGCTCTTTTTGACCTCTTCGACGAGGGCGGCGGTGGGCATGGCGAACGCGGTCTTCAGGCGGCCGTAGACCCCGTGCCGCTCCGCCACGTCGATCCGATTGGAGTTCTCGACGCCAAACAGGCGCGTGACGATCTTTGTATTGCGATCTGCCGGCATGGATTAGTGCTTCTTATCGGTTGGGAGGTGGTGACCCGGCGGGTGCTGGTGCTGCGCCGGCAGCTTCCGCGCCTCGGCGATGGCAGCGTCCACCTTGTCCGGAGTGAGGCGGAGGAAGTAGCGCTCGCCGCAGATCATCGCCGGTCCATCGGCGCAGGCGGCCAGGCACTCTTCCTCGATGAGGGTAAACTCTCCGTCGGCGGTGGTCTGCCCGGCCTTGATCCCCAGGCGCTCCTCCAGCTTGCTCAGCGTCGCGTACCCGCCGGTCAGCATGCACGAGACGTTGGTGCACATCATGAGCACGCGCTTCCCGCACGGCTCGTGGTGGTACATCGTGTAGAAGGTTGCGACGCCGTAGACGTGCGCGGTGGGGAGCTTCAGGCGCCCGGCCACCAGGTCCATGACCTCGGGCGAGATGTGACCAAACTCGTCTTGCGCGAGGTGCAGCACCGGCAGGCAAGCGGCCTGCGTGTTGGGATAATGCCGGCAAATTTCAGCGATCTTTTGCTCAGCCTGGGGGGAGAATTCGAGCGCCATAGCACCTCGTGGGGATCACCCGGACCTTTATATCAGCAAGCGCCGGAAAGGTACTGGATTGCCTAACGAGTGTCAACTTAGGCGCAGCCTCGCCAGGGCGGCTTGCCGGCAACCCTTTTAGAATGAAGGGATTTTATGCGATTTTGGGCGGTTTTTTGGGAGGATCTTCAGGCGGGGCGGGGGGCGGGGCTTAAGGGGAGGGGGGAGCTGGCTTCTCGCACTCGGCGATGAGGCTGCGCGCCGTGGTGTTGTCGCTGTCTACGGTCAGTACGGCTTGGGCGCAGCTCTTGGCCTCGTCGCACAGAGCCAGCTTGGCGGCCGCTTGGCCGTCGCGCAGCTGCTCGGCGATGTACTGCTCGCGCGCCTTGCCGAGGTCCTGGCTGGCCCGGCCTTTGAACGCTGAGTCGGCGGGGATTTCCTCGAACAGGGCCATCGCGGCGGCGAAGTTGAGTCGCGCGATCGCCGCCTGCATCGTCTGGTAGCGGAAGCGGTTCTGGATCTCGTCCTCGGCGCGCTTCTGCTTGCCGGCGAAGCGCGGGTCGCCGGGGAAGATCCGCTGGCCCTCTTCGGCGAAGAGCAGGGCGGTGCCGAACTCGCCGGCCTGCAGCGCCTGATCGATCTCGAAGAGCCGCTCGCCCGCCGTGGTCAGCTTGGACAAAAGGCCCGTCGCTGCGGAGCCCGCCCCTGCGGGCGTGCGCTCGGCGGTCAAGAAGGCCACCACCTGCGAACCCAGGCTGCCCAGCACCGCCCCGCCGAGGGCGATGAGCAGGGTCAGGACGCCGCCCGACACCTTAAAGTTGAACCGCCCGGGTCGCGGCAGCGGCTCTACTTTGGTCGTGTTGCGCTGCTGATCCGCACGTTTGGGCAGCGGCTTATCTGCCGTAACGGGAGTGACGGGAGGATCAGCCATAGCGTGATCAGCGTATCACGATCGCGGCTTCCCGTTTAGTTGGCGATTTTGGCCAGGTCGCGGCGAGCAGCCGCCGAGCAGCTGCCGTGCAGCTCGGCTGCATGAAGATCGCTACTGCAGGAGAGCAAGAAGGACAGAGGAAGGACGGCTAAATGCCAGCTGAAATAAAGAGCGGGAGACGGGATTCGGACCCGCGACCTTCAGCTTGGGAAGCTGACACTCTACCACTGAGTTACTCCCGCACGCTCACTTGAGGATTTACTGTGCCCGGCCCCGGGCAGTCAATAAAATTCTGCCGGGAAAGTTTCGGCCTTGGCCTTGCCTGGGCCTTGACCTTGGCCTTATTCAAGGGTCATCTCGGCGCTCGCCCACCGCTCGCTGAGTACGCGCTTCATGAGCTCGTGCTCGGGCCGGCCGAGGTCGGGATCGCGGCTAAGGAGGGCCGCGGCTTCGCGCCGCGCAATCTGCAGGAGATCTAGATCGCGTAAAAGGTCGGCGTAGCGCAGCGGCGGCAAGCCGGCCTGCCGCGTCCCCAGCACCTCGCCGGGACCGCGGATGCGCAGGTCGGCCTCGGCGATGTGGAAGCCGTTACTCATCCGCGCCAGGATCTCCAGCCGGGCGCGGGGGGTCGTCCCCGAGCCGAGCGGCAGCGGCGCAGCTTCCGCTTCAGGCGCGGCGCCGCGGGGAGCGCGCTTGCGCCGGACGGGTCCCGCCGCGGTGGTTGCGCTCTCAGCCAGTCCGTCATTGTCGTCGGTAGCGGGTTCGGCGACGGGACGGGCCGCAGCGCGTGAGTCGGGTGCCGCGGGCGGGGCGGCGGCGGGCTGTTCCGGCTCGGCGGTCTCGTCGCTGGCTCCGCTTCCGTGCATGAGCAGGCAGGCGCTCGGTCCGGCGCCGCGGCCGATGCGCCCGCGCAGCTGGTGCAGCTGGGCCAGGCCGAAGCGCTCGGCGCTCTCTACCACCATCAGCGAGGCGTTGGGGACATCGACGCCGACCTCGATCACCGTGGTCGCCACCAGGATGTGCAGCGCGCCGGCGCGGAACTGTTCCATGACCTGATCGCGCTCGTCGGTGTTCAGGCGCCCGTGGACCAGGCCCACCCGGCACTGCGGCAGCGCGGTGCAGAGGGCGGCGTGGCGCTCGGTGGCGTTGGCGAGGTCGATCTTGTCGCTCTCTTCGATGAGCGGGCAGACCCAATAGGCCTGCCGCCCCGCCGCCACCGCGCGACCCAGGGCCGCCACCGCGCGCGCCGCGCCGGCCCGACGCGCCAGCACGCGCGTCACCGGCGGCGTGCGGCCGGGCGGCAGCTCGTCGAGCTGGGTGACGTCGAGATCGCCGTACAGGGTCAGGGCCAGGGTGCGCGGAATCGGCGTCGCGGTCATGACCAGCAGGTGCGGCATGACGCCCTTTTTGCGCAGCGCCGCCCGCTGCGCGACGCCGAAGCGGTGCTGCTCGTCGATGACCACCAGCCCCAGATCGGCGAACTCGACCCGCTCGGCAAGCAGGGCGTGGGTCCCGATTAATAGGTGGAGGAAGCCGGCGGCAAGCATCGCCAGGATGGTCTCGCGATCCAGGGGCTGCGCCGACTCGGCGGCGAGCCGCCAGACATCGTCGAAGCGGCCGGCCTGCAGGAGCGCCAGGGTGGTCTTGCGCGCCGTCTTGGGGGTGGTCGCGGTCAGAAGGGCGATCCGCCGCCCGGTCTTTTCCGCCCATGGGGTCAGGGTCTTTTTGTGCTGCTCGGCGAGGATCTCGGTCGGGGCCATCATCGCCGCCTGGTGGCCGACGGCCATCACCAGCTCGCACGCCGCGTAGGCGACCAGGGTCTTGCCGCTGCCGACATCGCCGTGGAGCAGGCGCTGCATCGGGTGCGGCTGGGCGAGGTCGCGCTGCAGCTCGGCGATC
>DAOMZC010000159.1:0-10048 GCA_035437965.1 Pseudomonadota bacterium | reverse complement strand
CCGCCTTCCCCCGCGCCGAGCTGGCCGTCCAGCTGGCCGCCACGGCGCGCGCGGTCCACAAAGGCACCCAGGCTACCGAGCTGGCCCAGACCGCGGTCGAGCTCGCGCTCGGCCTGGCGGTGACCCACCTGGCGCTCGGCGACACGCTCCTAGCGCAAGGCCAGCGCGCCGCCGCCGCCGTCGAGTACCGCCGCACCCTGGCCCTTTTGCCGCAGGGCAGCGAGTCGCGCCAGGCGCTGCGCGGTCTGGCCCGCACCGCCCACAACCCGCCCGCCCACGGCAAGCACGGACACCGCTGACCGCCGCTGCTCGGTAAGGCTCGAAGGGTTACGGACCTACGGGCGTCCGCGGCGCCGTAACCTGCGCAGCGCCGCGCACAAAGCGAGTAAGGCCCAGCAAGGAGCGCGCCGCCGAGTGCTTGCGGTGCTACGGCCTCACGGGCTTACGCGACGCCGTAGCGTGCGCAGTGCCGCGCATAAAGCGAGCAAGGCCCCGGCGAGGAGCGGAGCCGCCGAGTGCTCCGCCGCCGCGGCGGGCGCGGCGCAGCCGGCGTTCTGCGCCGCGAGCGGCACCCTGCAGGTCATGGGGTCCTTGACCTTGGGATAGGCGGTGATGACGCCGGCCACGTCATCGGCGTGCGGCTGGCGCTTGGTCGTCTCGCCCGGGGCCGAGGTCGGGTACATGGTGGACTCGTAGATCGTCTGCAGGCGCAGATCGCGGTAGCGATCCTGCTCGACCGTCGAGCAGTCGGGCACCTGCACGCCCTGATCGTCGACCACGCACTCGGAGAGCGCCCCGGGGAACAGGCTGCACGGATGCTCCAGGCCCATCACGTGACCGAGCTCGTGGGTGACCGTGTTCCACAGGTCCACCGGCGAGCGGCCGCTGCCCGCCGGCGGCGGCCCCGCATCGGCGTCATAGAAGCGGAAGTTGACGGCGTTGAAGTCGATGTCGGCGTCGATGATCCTGCCGTCGGTGCTGGGATCGGTGGGGCGGTTGATGAAGGTCACCGTGGTCACGGCGGTCGCCGACTGGTCGAAGCAGACCTGCATGGTCGTGGTGGCGGTAGGCGGCCGGCACCAGCGATCGCGGCGGAACTTGAGCAGCTGCAGCCCGTCGAGCGGATTCACCTCCTGCGGCCCGCGCGGCGCCAGGTAGCGCAGCTGCAGGAAGCTGCTGACCCCCAGGTGGTCGTTCCACGCCCGCACCCCGTTCTGGATCGCCGCCATGACGGTCGCCGGTGCTAGGTCCTCGCCCAGCAGGTCGCTGTCGGGCTGGATGTAGAGGCAGCTCTGCGGCCAGAACACCGGCTGGCAGCTTCGCGTCCGCGAGCGAGCAAAGCCCTGCGCGCTCTGCTCGCCCGTGACGACGAACACCGCGCTCAGAAGGCCCAGCCCGAGCAGACTCCACCGGCCGGCCCGCTGGCAGGCGACCCCGGCTCGGCCGCCTGACCGCGCCGCCGCTGTCTCATGAACCTGTCGGCGCGCCTGCCCGGCCGCGCTGGGCTGCTCGCCGCGTCCTTCTGAATTCATCGCTCCCCGCATAGGTAGTCGGACCCCCTGTCCGCGCGCCGACCGCTCACTGCTAGCTTGGGCTGGGGGCCGGTCTCTGGGCAAGCTGTCTGACTCTTGGCCGCCCCTTGGTCGCCCCTTGGTCGCCCCTTCGTCAACGATCGCGCCAGGCTGCGTGTCGGCCGTACCGAGCATCGGCCGCGCCGCCCTGGGCCTGGGCCGCGCCAGTCCGCGTCGCGCAGCGGCCATTCCGAGCGTCGAACGCTCGCGCAGCGGGCTGACCGGCGAACCAGGCTGCTCGCGAGCCTCCGGCGCGGCGGTGGCCGTTGACGGTGAGCGCGGCGCGCTGATATACCTGCCGCGTGACTGACTCTGTGATCAAGGCAGCTCCCGTCCCCCACGGCGCCGGCTCGGCGTTCAGCGGGCAGGTAACCGGCCCGGTGCGCGTGCGCATCGCGCCCTCGCCCACCGGTGATCCCCACGTCGGGACCGCCTACATAGCACTGTTCAACTACGTGTTCGCCCGCAAGCACGGCGGCCAGTTCATCCTGCGCATCGAGGACACCGACCAGGTCCGCTCGACCCGCGCCAGCGAGGCGGCGATCCTGCGCGCGCTCACCTGGATCGGCCTGTCCTGGGACGAAGGCCCCGACCGGCCCGGCCCCTACGGCCCCTACCGCCAGTCCGAGCGCACCGCGATCTACCAGAGCCACTGCCAAGAGCTCGTCGACCGCGGCGCCGCCTACCCCTGCTTCTGCACCCCCGAGCGCCTGGAGGCCTCGCGCAAGGCCCGCCAGGCCCAGGGCGTGACCGGCTACGACCGCTTCTGCCGCGGCCTGGCCGCGGACGAGGTCAAGGCGCGCGTCGCCGGCGGCGAGAAGCACGTCATCCGCCTCGCCATGCCGACCACCGGCGAGACCCGCTTCGTCGACGGCATCCGCGGCCCGATCGTGCTGGACAACGCGACCATCGACGATCAGGTGCTGCTAAAGTCCGACGGCTTCCCGACCTACCACCTGGCCAACGTCGTCGACGATCACCTGATGCAGGTGAGCCACGTCATCCGCGCCGAGGAGTGGATCATCTCGACGCCCAAGCACGTCCAGCTGTACCAGGCCTTCGGCTGGACGCCGCCGGCGTTTCTCCACATGCCGCTGCTGCGCAACCCGGATCGCTCGAAGATCTCCAAGCGCAAAAATCCGGTCTCGCTCGACTATTACCGCGACGCCGGGTTCTTCCCCGAGGCGCTGCTCAACTTCCTCGCCCTCATGGGATTTGCCTTCGGCGGCGATCGCGAGAAGTTCACGCTCGCCGAGATGATCGAGGTCTTCGACTTCGCCAAGGTGTCGGCCGGCGAGCCGGTGTTCGACCTGCAGAAGCTGTCGTGGCTCAACGGCCTGTACCTGCGCGAGATGGCGGTGCCAGAGCTGCTGCAGCGCCTGCGCGCCTGGCGGCTGTCCGACGAGTTTCTGCTCAAGATCCTGCCGCTCGCCCACCAGCGCATCGAGCGCATGGACCAGCTCATCCCCGGCACCACGTTCTTCCTCACCGGGGACCTGGACTACGAGGGCGCGCTGCCGCTCATGGTGCCCAAGACCCGGGACGCCGCCGCCACCGCCCAGGTGCTGTCCGATCTGACCGATTTCCTAGAGGAGAACGTCCGCGTCGACTGGACCGCCGAGGTCCTGGAGAAGGCCTGCCGCGACTTCTGCGACAAGAGCGGCTGGAAGAGCAAGGAGCTGTTCATGGCGATCCGCGTCGCGGTCACCGCGCGCGTCGCCGCCCCGCCGCTGTTCGACACCATGGTTGTCACCGGCAAGGACCTGACCCGCCGGCGCCTGCGCCTGGCCGCGGCAGCGCTCCTCGGGCAGGCCCGGTCGGCTGACAGCTCGGCGAGCACTGAAGCAGCACCCGCCGGCGCCGGAAAAAAGGCACCGCCCGGGCCGTCCAAGCCGCCGGCCGGCGCGGACAAGAACGCCGCCGGCGCCGGCAAGAACGCCGCCAGTACGGACAAGAACGCCGCCGGCGCTGGCAAGAACGCCGCTAGTACGGACAAGAACGCTGCCAGCACGGACAAGAGCGCTGCCAGCGCGGACAAGAGCGCGACCAACGCGGACAAGAGCGCTGCCAGCGCGGACAAGAGCGCGACCAGCGCGGATAAGAGCGCTGCCAGCGCGGACAAGAGCACTGCCAGCGCGGACAAGAGCACTGCCGGTGCTGGCAAGAGCGCCGCCGGTGCCGACAAGAGCGCCGCCGGTGCCGACAAGGACGCGGCCAGCGCGGAAAAAGCGCCCGGTGGAGCGGACAAGGCTCCAGCCGGGTCGGGCGAGGCCAGCTAGCGGCTCATGGCGGGGCTCGACGGAGCGGCGGCGAGCTCGGAAGCGGAGTCGGTCTTGCGGCGGGTGCCGGGGCTGCGGTGGTTCCTTGCCGCCTTTGATGCGCTGGACGCCCAGGCGGCAAAAGAGCGCGCCGCGGTCGGCTATGACCCGCGGGCCGAGGCGGCGCGCGTGCGCCAGATCCTGCTGGTCGCCGCGATCCTGCTGGTCCTCGGCTACAGCTTCGGCGATCGGCCGTTCTTCACCGAGACCTTCGGCCCGGCGCTCAGCCGGCGGCCGGGGCTTGCGCGCTACGCCGACCTTTTAAGCTACTCGTACTGGAGCGTGGCCAAGCTGCTGGGCTTTGGCCTCTTGCCGCTGGGCCACCTCCTTCTGCGCGGGGAGCGGGCGGCGGACTATGGGCTGGGCCGGCAGCCGGTGGCGGTGGGCAGCGGGGTGCCGCGGCTGCCGTGGCTGCGGATGTACCTCTTGCTGCTCGTCGCGGTGCTGCCGGCGGTCGTCGCGGTCAGCTTCACGCCGGCGTTTCAGCAGAGCTATCCGTTTTATCGCCAGGCCGGGCGCAGCGTCTTTGACTTCCTCGCCTGGGAGCTGCCGTACCTCCTTACCTTCGTCGCCGTCGAGTTCTTCTTCCGCGGCTACCTGCTGTTCGGCCTGCGGCGGGCCTTTGGCAGCCACGCGCTGTTCATCTCGATGGTGCCCTACTGCATGATCCACGTGCTAAAGCCCGCCCCCGAGGCTTTGGCGTCGATCTTCTCGGGCCTGCTGCTCGGCACCCTGGCGCTCAGCACCGGCTCGCTGTGGTGCGGAGTGCTGCTGCACGTCACGGTGGCGCTGAGCATGGACCTGCTGGCGTCGGCGCAGACCCACACGCTGCCGGCGCTGTCGCGGCTCTGGCCCTAGCGCGCGGCGGCTTGCTCCTTCTAAAGGGAGCGCTGCTGAACGTCCCGGCTTGCTGACGGGCGCGCGCGGCGCGAGCCATGCGCGCGAACTTACGCGTATAATCAGGGATTTGCGGGCCGCGGAAACCTGAGGCCCAGGTGGGTGTCTACTTGCAACCCGCCTCCGGCCCGAACGGGCGCGGGTCCGCAACCTGAGGTCCGCTGCTTCGCACCCTGTGAGGTTCTATGCGCAAGTCCTCCCTGCTCTTGTCCTTGGCCTTTGGCGCCCTTGGCGCCCTGCCCGCCTGTCACGCGCCGCTGCGAGCCCCGAGCTCCGCGGCGGCAATCCTGCCGCTCAAGTCGGTGCGCCTTTACGAGACCGGCGTGGGCTACTTCGAGCGCGCCGGCAGCGTCGGCAGCCGCGACACCGTGCTGCCGGTGCCCGCCGGCCACCTGGACGACGCGCTCAAGACCCTGGTGGTGCTGTCGCAGAGCAAGGGCACCCGGGTGTACGGGATGGAGTTTGCCAGCTCGGTCAGCAAGGGCATGGGGCGGGCGCTGGCGGGGCTGCCGCTCGGCGGGGATGAGGCGCTGAGCTACAGCGAGCTCCTGCTCAGCCTCAAGGGCGCGGCGATCGAGGTGCGACTCGGCCACTCGACGGTGAGCGGCCGGCTTATCGAGGTGCTGCCGGCCCCGGTGAAGCCGGCGCCCGACCGGCCGAGCAAGCCCGCCGGCAAGGAGGCGGACAAGCCCACCGACGACAGCACCGCGGGGCTGCCGGGGGAGCTCGTCCTTTTGCTGCTCACCGATGGTGGAGAGCTCTTGCGGCTGCACAGCAGCGCGGTGGTCGCGGTGCGGCCCCTGGATCCGTCGTTCGCGCGGCGGCTGCAGACGGCGCTCGATGCCACCTCGCAGCGCAGCGCGCGCTCGCAGCGGCTGCTGCGGCTGCTCAGTCGCGACAGCGGGCCGGTGACGCTCGGCTACGTGGCGGAGGCGCCGCTGTGGCGGGTCTCGTACCGGCTGATCCTGGAGCCCACCGGCAAGAGCGGGGTGCTGCAGGGCTGGGCCCTTTTGCACAACGACACCGACGAAGACTGGCGGCGCGTCCAGGTGCACCTGGTGAACGGCCAGCCCGACTCGTTCCTCTTCCCGCTGGCGGCGCCGCGCTACAGCCGCCGCCCGCTGCTCACCCCGGACAACGAGCTGTCGACGGTGCCGCAGCTGCTCGGCACCAACGCCGACACCCTGTGGGGCGATCACATCGAAGAATCCTACGGCGCCGGGGGCCTCGGCCTTTCGGGGACCGGCGCCGGCGGCGGCGGCACGGGCGAGGGGACGATCGGCCTTGGCCGCATCGGCACCATCGGGCACGGCTCGGGCGCCGGCGTCTCGGGCTCGAGCTCGCTGCTCCAGGTCGGCAACCTGGCGGCCAGCGCCCAGGCCACCGGCGTCGAGTCGGCGGCGCAGTTTACCTACTCGCTCACCGACCCCCTCGACCTGCGGGCGCACGGCTCGGCGCTGGTGCCGTTCGTCCAGGAGCCGGTCGAGGTCGAGGCGATCACCTGGCTTGAGAGCCCGGGCAGCCCGGCGCGCAGCGGGGTGCGCCTGCAGAACAACACCCGGCAGACCTTGCCGGTCGGCACCCTGGCGGTGTTCGCCGAGGGCGGGCTCGCCGGCGAGACCACGCTCGACCGGCTCAAGCCGGGGGAGAAGCGCTTCGTCCAGTACGGCGTCGACCTCGATGTCGAGGTGAGCACGGTGCGCAGCCAGCGCAAGGACGAGCCGCAGCGCATGGTCTTTGCCGACGGCGCCCTGGAGGAGCACTTCCTGCGCCGCACCGACGCCCTTTACCGGATCGAGAACCGCAGCGGCCTTGCGCGCACGCTGCACCTGCCGATCAAGGTGCAGCCCAACGCCCAGGTGCAGGGCGCCGATCGCCTGGACTTCGATCCCCAGGCCCACCACGCGGTGGCCATCTTCGAGCTCGCCTCGCAGAGCCGCAGCGAGCGCCCGCTGTCGACCACCGAGGGCCTGGTCGAGCGCCGCCAGGTCGAGCACCTCACCGCCGCCTGGCTGCTCACCCTGTCGACCACGACGAGCCTCCCGGCGGCCGAGCGTGCCACCCTGGCCGAGGCCGCGACCCGCCAGAAAGAGCTCGAAGACGCCGCCAAGGACCTCGACAAGACCCGCACCGAGCTGAAAAAGACCGAAAAAGAGGTCGAGCGCCTGCGCGAGCACTTAAAGGCGATGGCCCACGACGCCAACGCCGGGGCGGCGCAGAGCCCGATCGTCAAGCGGGTGCTCGACACCGAGGACCGGCTGACCGCGCAGCAGAAAAAGATCGAGGGAATCGAGGGGGATCAGGAAAAGCGCCGCGAGGCCATCCGCAAGACGCTGGAGCGGCTACCCAAGCACCACAAGTAGCCGCCCGAAGCCGCTTGACGGCCCCGGCGGCCCCGCTGGATGACGGCCTATAGGCTCGGGCCGGTCGGCTTGACGCACAGCGCCCAGGTGCCGGGCACGCCCACCGCGTCCCACGCCTGGTGGACGGTGCGCCACTCGGACGAGCAGCGGCCGTACAGGTTCTCGGCCGCCTGGGCGGTGGCGTAGCGCGCGCCCTCGTAGTTGGTCATCGAGGTAAACAGCGACACGTTGGCGACGTAGAAGATGTGGTTGGCCTTGGCGATGCCGATCGCGGTGACCTTGTTGGTGGTCTTGGCGCGCGGGTGGGTGCCGCCCTCGGACATCAGGTAGAACGCCAGGTTGCCGATGCCGCTGTTGAAGTGGACGCCGCCGTTGTCCATGCCGCCGGGCATGATGCGCTCGGGGTAGTAGTCCTTGCTCGCCATGTCGGCCGCCGGGTCGTTCATGAAGCGCAGGGCGCCGCCGGGGAGCAGGAAGCCGGCGACCGCCTCGCCGATCTTCCAGGTGTTGGCGCTGGTGGTGATCGACGCCGGGTTGCCGGCCGCGCCGCCGCCCGAGGCCAGCCACGCCTCGACGGTGGCACCGAACAGATCGCTCATCGACTCGTTGAGCGCGCCCGAGTCGTCCATGTACGCCAGGTTCGAGGTGGTGTAGGTCACCGCGTGCGTCATCTCGTGGGCGGTGACATCGAAGCCGAGGGTCAGGTCCTTGAGCAGGATGCCGAGGCCGTCGCCGTCGCCGTAGACCATCTGGTTGAACTCATCGCCGATCCACGCCGCGTTGTTGCCGTCGCAGCCGCCCAGGCCATTGTCGAACTTGCCGTGCACCGACGAGACGATGGTGGCGCTCTTGCCGTCGTAGGACGACCGGCCGTACATGTTCTGGTAGAACCAGTAGACGTTGCCGGCGCTGTCCGAGGCGCGCTTGGCGGTCATGTCGGTGAGCGCGCCGCCCTCGTGCGCGAGCAGGGTGCCGGGCAGCTCCATGCCGGTCTTGACACACGCCTTCTTCAGGTCGTAGGTGTCGCGGCTGAGGGTGGTGAAGATCTGCGGGTGGCGGGCGACCAGGGTGCCGCTGGCGGCGCCGATGAACAGCTCGTCCAGGTTGCGCCCGCTCGACGTCGAGTAGTCGACGGTGGCGCGGTAGACCAGCACCGGCTGGTCGGTGGCGTCGATGTAGATCGCCAGCGCCGGGGCCTTGCGCACCTGCGCCTCGCCGGCGCCCAGGGCGGTGAGCGCGGTGGTGAGCGCGGTGTCGCCGGACAGCGGGGTGCCGGCGGCCAGCTTCAGCTCGGGGTACAGCGAGCCGATGATCGCCTCGACATTGCCATCGCCGCCGACCTGCACCACGACCTCGCGGCCGACGACGGTGAGGCCGCCGTGCTGCTGCTGGAGCTTGATGAAGCGCCGGCCGGCCGCATCGCGGGAGTCGGAGAGCACGGCGAGCGAGGTCTGGGGGGCCAGGCGGTAGCTCGCGGCCAGCGGGCCGGTGAACACCCGGGCGGCGTCGGTGGCCGCCTGCACGACCTGGGGCATGCGGCCGGCGAGGTAGCTCGGGGTGCCGTCCTTGCCGAGCTGCGCCTCGTCGATGCCGAGCGGCGCGAAGGCTCCGCCGCGGTTGTGGACCAGCGGCTCCTCAACGCCGCAGCCGGCGAGCAGGGCGAGACCAAGGGGGAGCTTAAGCAGAAAGCGACCGAGCCGGCCGCCAGCAGAGGGGATAGCAGAGCAATTAGCTGCGTTCGACATGGGCATCTCCTAGCGCTCGGGGGCGCAACCGGCCAAGAGCCTACCCAAATCGATGGCACTTTGTAGGACTTTCTACCCGATCAAACTACACGCGGCGCACCGGCAAGCGAAGTCAAGAACGGAGCAAACGGACCCAGCTTGGACCGCCGCCAGCGACTCGCCCGCGCGCCGCTTGCAGCCCGCTACCACCGCAGAGAGCAGAGAGCAGAGAGCAGGGAGCAGGGAGCAGAGCGCAGAGCGCAGAGCGCAGAGCGCAGCTACTGCCCAATATCGAGTTCGCCGAGCTCCGCAGCGACGCCGAGCGCTGCCGCTGCGGACTCGATGATCGCGCGCACTCTTTGGGCCTGCGCAGTGAACGTCTGCGGCGCCAGCTGGCGCAGGGCACCGAGCCCATGCACCGCTCGCGCGACCAGCTCTCGGCGTGCGCCGGCATCGGCGTCGGCATCCAGAGCCGCGAGCGCGTCCACCAGCAGCTCCGCCACCTGCCCGCGCAGCGCGGTCCAGATCAGCTCCTCGTCTTCAAGCGGGTCCGCTGTGGACGGCCGGGACGCCGCGCGGCCCGCCGATGCCCCGGCACCGGCAGGTGGTGCCACGTCCACGGAGCCGCTAGCCAACCCCATTCCCGCCTCTGAACGTGAGCGACCGCGAGCGCTATCTACCTCGGCGAGCGGGCCAGCGCCCTGAGCGTGAGCTTGCGAGGCGCTTGCTAGAGGAGCGGCGGGGCCTCCTGCTTCGTCGGGCGCGCTTGGCCTGGGGTCTACGAGCCCCGTGCGGGCGAGCTGGCGCAGCGCGGCGTAGCCGGCGGGGCAGGGCGGCTGGGCGGCCGGGGTGAGCTCAGCGAGCTGCGGATCGGCGGCGGCTTCGGCGGCGCGCTCGGGGCTCAGGCGCAGCGCGTGGCGCAGGGCGACTTCCGCGGCGTCCTTCTGGCCGACGGACTGGAGCGCGATGGCGCGATACAGCTGCAGGGTACCCAGGGGATCCGGCTCGCTGAGCAGCCGCTCGGCGGGGCGCAGCGCGGCGCGGCCGCGATCGAGCGCCGCCAGCGCTGCCGCCGGCTGCCCCAGCTCAAGCAGGAGGATCCCGTGCGCGAGCAGCGCGTCCGCCGCCGCCGGCTCGCGCCGCAAGAGCTCGCCCGTCACGGCCAGCGCCTCGGC
>DAOMZC010000158.1:0-10093 GCA_035437965.1 Pseudomonadota bacterium | reverse complement strand
GACTGTCCGACCCGCACGAGCCCCGAATAAGGAGCGAGCAGCGCGTCGCTGAGCGCCGCGTACCACCACCAGCTGTCGGCCGGCGGCACCGCCTGCACGAACGGCGGCTCCAGCGGCAACAGGAAGCCGGCGGGCACGACCTCCCGGGTCTCCAGGTGGCGCGGACGCGGGCGGCGGGTGGCGCACACAGCGACCCGGCCGCGGCGGCACGGCTCGCACTCGCCGCATGGCAACAGGCGCGGCACGATGACGCAGCGATCGGCCAGGTGCGCGGCCGACTCGCCGGCAGCGCTTACAATCCCTACGACCTCGGCGCCGGGGTGGGCCCCCAGGGCAGAGCCGCAGATGAGGAGCTCGACATCTGAAGGAGACAAAGAGGCGGCCACAGGGCAGCTTGTAGCCTACTTCCGCGAGGCTCGTCTACGGCCGGCGCGAATTGGGACAAAATAGCCAACGACGCGCGCGCGGCAGCGGCGGCAAAGGCCGCGCCAACCCGCAGCTGCGCGCCTTAAGCGACGACTCGGCTACAGCTCTTCGGAGTAGTCGTCGGCGGAGATCGTCGCCTTGACCTTGCCCGAGGGGACCTTGGGGCCGGGCGTCGGGGCCGCGTTGCCGGCGGCAGCCTCCAGCTCCTTGCGGCGCTTGTACCTGTCCAGGGCGGCGATCAGCTCTTCGAACGGAATCATGGTCAAAGCGTACTCCAATCTCCCGCCGCCGAAAAGCCGATTGTCGGCCCGCCCGCGGGCGTCGTCGCGGCCCCGGCAGCCCTTACTGCCCGGGCGGGTCGGGGGCTTTTTTGCCGAGCCCGCCGCTTGGCGGAGGCGTGGGGGCGCGCGTGACACGGTCACTTCGGGGGGATAAAGTGCCGGCGTGTCAGCCAAGCGCTTTGAGTCATCGAATCAGCCGGCGCCAAACGCCGGTTATGCCGGCCAGTCCGGGGGGGTCGCTTCGCATGCGCCGCCGAGCGGGCTCGTGCCGCCGGGGAGCACGGGGATGGGGATGCGGCGCATCCTGCCCCACAGCAAGGACGCCGAAGAGTCGATCCTGGGCGGCATCCTGTTCTCGGGGCGGGCGATCACGCTCGTCGCCGACCTTGTCGACGCGCTCGACTTCTACGACGCCCGCCACGAGGCGATCTACGCCGCGATGGTCGAGCTCGACCAGAAGTCGCGGCCAATCGATCTTATCACCGTCGCCGAGCAGATGCGCCTGAGCGGCACCATGGCCAAGCTCGCCGCCTCGGACAACGAGGTCTACCTGGCGGAGCTCGCCAACAAGGTCGCCACCGTCGAGAACATCGCCCAGCACGCGCGCATCGTGCGCAGCAAGGCGACCGCCCGCCGGCTGATCTTGGAGGCCAGCGGCATCGTCGACAAAGGCTACGAGGCGGTCGAGGTCGAGGAGTACATCGACCACGCCCAGCAGGTCGTCTTCGAGATCGCCAACCGCAGCAACCGCCAGAGCTACGAGCCAGTACGCAAGGTCCTGCACAACGCAATCAAGGCGATCGAGCACCGCTTCAACCGCAAGGAGGCGATCACCGGCGTCCCCTCGGACTTCCACAAGTTCGACGGCATGACCGCCGGCTTTCAGCCCGGTGACCTCATCATCATCGCCGCCCGCCCGTCGATGGGCAAGACCGCGTTCGTCATGAACTGCGCCCAGAACGCCTCGCTCAACCACAACATCCCGACGCTGGTCTTCTCGCTCGAGATGTCCAAGGAGTCGCTCATCGAGCGCGTGCTGTGCTGCGAGGCGCGCGTCGAGTCGCAGAAGCTGCGCAGCGGCTTTTTAGAGACCCGCGACTGGATCAACATCACCAAGGTCGCCTCGACGATCGCCGAGGCGCCGATGTGGATCGACGACAGCGGCGCCCCGAGCCTGATGGAGATCCGCGCCAAGTGCCGGCGCTGGCGGTCGGATCAGAACGTCTTCCCCAAGGGCGTCGAGCAGATGGGCCTGGTCGTCATCGACTACCTGCAGCTCATCCACGGCGCGCCGCAGGGCCGCGAGCAGAACCGCGAGCGCGAGATCAGCGAGATCTCGCGCGGCCTCAAGGCGCTCGCCAAGGAGCTGCGGGTGCCGGTGGTGGCGCTGTCGCAGCTAAACCGCTCGGTCGAGTCGCGCGCCGACAAGCGGCCGATGTCGTCGGACCTGCGCGAGTCGGGCGCCATCGAGCAGGACGCCGACCTTATCTGCTTCATCTACCGCGACGAGCAGTACAATAAGGAGTCCCCCGACCAGGGGATCGCCGAGATCATCATCGGCAAGCAGCGCAACGGCCCGACCGGAACCGCGCGCCTCGCCTTCCGCAAGGAGTACACCCGCTTCGAGAACCTTGCCGAGGACCGCGTCGAATAAGGAACCCGCATGATCCCGCCCGCCCAGCCTGTGCCGAGCCTCGCCTCCTACTCGCTGCTCGGGCGCTCCGGTCTGCGCGTCGCGCCGCTCGCTCTTGGCACCATGACCTTCGGCACCGAGTGGGGCTTTGGCTGCGGCGAGGCCGAGTCGCGCGAGCTGTTTCAGCGCTACCGCGCCGCGGGCGGCAACTTCGTCGACACCGCGGACATCTACACCGGCGGCACCAGCGAGCGGCTGCTCGGCAAGTTCATCAAAGAGCTCGGGTGCCGCGACGAGGTGGTGCTGGCGACCAAGTTCACCCTGGGCGGCCGGGCCGGCGATCCCAACTCGGCCGGCAACGGTCGCAAGAGCATCCTGCGCGCCGTCGAGGGCTCGCTCGGGCGGCTGCAGACCGACTACATCGATCTGTACTGGATGCACTCGTGGGACGGTCTGACGCCGATCGAGGAGGTGATGGACACGCTCGACTCGCTGGTGCGCGCCGGCAAGGTCCGCTACCTCGGGCTGAGCAACGTGCCGGGCTTTTACCTGGGCCGGGCGCAGACGCTGTGCGAGCTGCGCGGGCGCGAGCGGCTGTGCGGGCTGCAGCTTGAATACTCGCTGGTCTCGCGCGAGATCGAACGCGAGTTCATCCCCGCGGCGCACGCGCTGGGCCTCGGCCTGTGCTCGTGGAGTCCGCTCGGCTGCGGCCTTTTGACCGGCAAGTACCGGCGCACCGCGGCGGGGGCGGAGGGCGCGGGCCGGCTGCAGCTCATGGGCAGCGGCAGTCACCCGGTGTTTGCCAAGTTCACCGAGCGGAACTTCCAGATTGCCGAGACCCTCATCCAGGTCGCGGCGGAGCTCGGGCGGTCGCCGGCGCAGGTCGCGATCAGCTGGATCACCCGGCGGCCCGGCGTCACCTCGACGATCCTCGGGGCGACCACCAGCGGCCAGCTGTACGACACGCTGCAGGCGCTGGAGCTGGTCATCCCGGCCGAGCTGTCAGCCCGCCTTGAGGCGGTGAGCCGGCCGGCGCCCAGTTATCCCTACGTTCTTTTCGGTGATTCCCACGCTCCCCAGGCACCCCAGCCCGGCGATGTGAACGCGCACACCCTCGTCCGGGCCGAGCCGCCGTGGTTCCGAGCGTAGCGGTTCCGCCGGGCCGCCCGGCGAGGTTATTCTCGAAGGTGCACCAAAGTGAAAGGATGCACCATGGGAACTACCTGGCAGTACATGTTCTCGCACTCGCTGGCGGCGGCGCTATTGACCTCGGTCGTGGCGTGCGGCGCCGGCCCCAATAACCCGGGCTCCGGAAACCCCGGCTTTTTTCATACCCAGGGCAGCCAGATCGTCGACAGCAGCGGTAACCCGGTGCGGCTCACCGGAGTGTCCTGGTTCGGCATGGAGACCAGTACGTTCGCGCCGCACGGCCTGGACAAGCGGTCCCTGGGCTCGATGCTCGATCAGATAAAGTCGGTCGGCTTCAACTCGGTCCGGATTCCTTTCTGCACCCAGATGTTCGACGCCGGCAGCACGCCGAGCGGAATCGACTTTGGCAAGAACCCCGAGCTGCAGGGGAAAAAGCCGATAGAGATCCTCGACATCCTCATCGCCCAGGCCGGCCAGCGCGGGCTGCGCATCATCCTCGACCGCCACCGTCCCGACTCGGGCGGACAGTCCGAGGTCTGGTTCACCGGGCAGTACAGCGAGCAGCGGTGGATCGACGACTGGAAGATGCTCGCCACCCGCTACAAAGGGAACCCGACGGTCGTCGGCTTCGATCTGCACAACGAGCCGCACGGCCAGGCGACCTGGGGCAGCGGTAGCCAGACCACCGACTGGCGGGCCGCCGCCGGGCGCGCCGGCAACGAGATCCTCGCCATCCACCCCGACATCCTCCTAATCGTCGAAGGGATCGAGCAGCAAAACGGAAAGTACTACTGGTGGGGCGGCAACCTGACCCCGGCCGGCGCCAATCCGGTGCAGGTGCAGAGCGCCGGCCACATCGTCTACTCCCCGCACGACTACCCGGCGAGCGTCTACGGACAGAGCTGGTTCTCCGATCCCAGCTACCCAAACAACCTGCCCGGAGTCTGGGATACCTACTGGGGGTATCTGGCCAAGCAGAACATCGCTCCGGTGTGGCTGGGAGAGTTTGGCACCAAGCTGCAGACCGACTCCGACACCAAGTGGCTGACGTCGCTGGTGAGCTACCTGCAGCAGAACAAGCTGAGCTTCGCCTACTGGTGCTGGAATCCGAACTCGGGGGACACCGGCGGCATCCTCCAGGATGACTGGACGAACCTGAACCAGAACAAGATCGATGTGATAAAGCCGGCGCTCGCCCCAGGCTTGTAGTCGCCGCGGCGCGCTCACTTTTTCGCCCGCCAGAACTTTCGCTCTGCTCGCGCGTATCTTCCCGCAAGAGACAGGTGACAGGACCCCTAAAAGGTCCAAGGTCCGGTCTTTCGTTCGGCAGCGGATCTCGAGTAGCATGGAACCTTCCCTTTTTCTGCGAGAGCAGACCGAGAAAAGCATGATGAAGCGCTCTGGTACGTGGGAACGTGCGGCTTGGCGACGTGCTCCCCTGTTCGTTTTGGGGACGCTCACTTTGGGCCTGTGGGCGATAAGCTCTGCGGGCTGTGATCCTAAGGCGAGCGGGCGGGCGACTGTCGGCACCCTGGAGGTCATCCGCACTCCGGTCGAGCTCTCTGGGGGTGACCGTCACTTCGTCGGCAGCGATGAGCGGACGGCGAGCGGGCAGCGGATCGTGGTCGCCGACAAGGCCCAGGCGCTGCTGCGCCACGACCAGGGGGCGCGCCTTCTGCTCGATAGCGGCAGCGACCTCGAGGTGACCGAGTCGGGGGCCAAGCTGCGCAGCGGGCGGCTGTGGATCGACGCCCGGCCGGGGGCGCAGATCGCGGTGGAGGTGGCCGGGGTGACCCTGACCGCCAGCGGCGCGGGGGCCGGGTTCGAGCTCGCCGCCAGCGCCGACCGCTCGCAGGTCACGGTGGTGCGCGGCGAGGTGGCGTGGCAGGCGGCGCAGCGCGGGGTGATTCATGCCGGCGAGCTCCTGGTGCTCGGGGGGGCGCAGCTCGCGCCGCAGCCGGTGGTGCTGTGGGACGACTGGACCGGGGGCCTGGGCGGGCCGGATCCGCGGCGCAGCAGCGGCGCCGCCGGCCTGGGTGAGGTCGGCGCCCGCCGGCCCGGGGATCTGGGCGAGGCGCGCTTCCCGCTGTCGATCCAGCGCTTGCAGGTGCGCACCCGCATCGAGGACGATCTGGCGATCACCACCGTCGAAGAGACCTTCTTCAACCCGGCCGACAGCACCCTGGAGGGCATCTTCCGCGTCCGCCTGCCCGAGGGCGCCATCCTGTCGCGCTTCGCCATCGATCGCCGCGGCCGCCTCATCGACGGCTACGTCAAAGAGCGCGAGACCGCGCAGCGCCAGTACCAGGCCCAGGTCTACGAGGGCTCGACGCACGACCCGGCGCTCCTTGAGTGGGACGCCCCGGGCAGCTTCAAGGCCCGCCTGTACCCGCTGCCGCCGGGGTCGAGCCGGCGGGTGCTCTACACCTACTCCGAGTGGCTGCAGCCGCACGGCGACGGCGGCGCCCTGCGCTCGTTCCGCTATCCGATGGCGGGAGCCGCCGGCGCCGGCGCCCCGCTCATCCAGGAGCTCGACATCGAGGTCGACGCCAGCCAAGCCGGCGCGCGCGAGCTGCGGGCGGGCCTGGGCGCCCTGCTTGCCGCCGACCGCCGGCGCGTCGTCATGCAGCGCACCGACTACGTCCCGAGCGCGGATCTGGTCGTCGAGCTGCTCGGCGCCCGCCGCGCCGACGATGTGGCGCGGCTCTACCGCGCGCCGCACCAGGATCCGCCGCGGCCGGGCGCGCGGCGCGGCCCGAGCGAGAGCGACTATGTCCTCTTGCGGGCGACGCCGGTGCCGGCCCCGGCGGCAGCCGAGCGGTCGCCGCTCGATCTGGTGCTGCTGGTCGACGTGTCGGCCGCCACCGACGCCACCCACCTGGCGATGGCGCGGACCCTGGTCGAGTCGCTGTTGCGCCGGCTCAACCCCGAGGATCGAATCGTCCTTTTGGCCGCCGATCTCGACGCCCATGAGCCGACGGCCGGCGCGGCGAAGAAGGCCCCGCCGCCGCAGCTCGGCGCGGCGACGCCCGAGAACATCCAGCAGCTGCTCGGTCGGCTGGGAGCCAGCGCGACCGGCGGCGCCACCGACCTCGGCGCGACGCTGAGCCAGGCGGCGGCGCTGCTCGATCCCAAGCGGCTCGGGGCCGTCCTCTACGTCGGCGATGCGCAGCCGACGGTCGGCGAGCTCGATCTGCCCACCCTGCGCGAGCGCTTGGAGCGGCTGCCGGCGCCGCTGCGGCTCTACGGCGTCGGCATCGGCGCCGAGGCCAACCTCGATCTGCTCGCCGGCCTGTGCCAGACCAGCGCCGGGCTGGCCTACCGCGTCGCGGATCGCGCCGCCGCCGCCGAGACCGCTCCTGGGATCATCACCCACCTCACGCGCCCGGCGGTGAGCCGGGTCAAGGTCGACGTCGGCGCCGGCCTCGATCGCGTCTACCCGCGGCAGACGGTGGCGCTGCGCGCCGGCGAGCCGCTGTTCATCCTGGCGCGCGTGCGGCAGAACCTGCCGACGACGATCCAGATCGAGGGCGTGTCCGAGGGGAAGGCGTTCACCCGCAGCCTGCGCGTCGAGCCGCACAGCATCGACGACACGGCCGATCTGCGGCTGCGCTGGTCGCAGGCCCGGCTGCTCCAGCTGCTCGACAGCGGGGCGACCACCGAAGAGGTGGCCGAGCTCGGCGTGCGGCAGAACCTGGTCACGCCTTTCACCTCATTCTATGTGCCCAGCGAGGACGAGGTCGCCCAGCTGGAGCTCACCGCGCCGGTCGTGCGCGCCGCCGGCTGCAGTATGGAGCGGTCCGCCCCGTCGGCCGCCGCGCCTGCCGAGCCGGGCGCAGCCTTCCTCGCCCCGACCACGCCCACGACCACCTCAGAGACCGTGGCCGCCAAGCCGGCGGCGCGCGGCCCGAGCGGCGGCAAGCAGGGCAAGAAGGGCCGCGGCGGCGAAGAAGGCAGGTTCGCGGCCAATGCTGACAAGAGCCCGGACGAGGAAGGCGAGGCTCCCGCCGCCGCCGCCCCCGCTCCCGACAGCCCTGCGCCGGTGAACATCCCCCAGGCGGAGCCGGCGGCACCCCCCCCGCCGCCCAAGGCAAGCTCGATCCGCCTCCGCGCCGTTGAGAAGGAAAGTAAGAACGACGCCAAACCCTATCAGCAGGCTCTGGACCGCAACGAGTCGGCCAAGAAGGACAAGCGCAAGGGCGGGCCGGCCGACGACGGGCTGCTTGGTGCCGACGCGGGCGACGGCATCGCCTCCAACGGCCTGGGCGCCATCGGCGGCCTCACCGGCAGCGGCGGCTACGGCTCCCGCCCGGGCCACTCGGCGAGCCTGGGCAGCGAGCGCAAGGTGCCCAAGGCCAGCCGGCATCACAACTCGCGGCGCTCTAGCAGCGATTACTGGGCCGATGACCAGCCGAACACCGGCGTCGCCGTGACCGAAGGGGATGTCACGGTGCTCATCGGCATCTTCCGGCACCGGCCGCGCGGCTGCAGCGCCGCCTCGACCCAGCCGCTTGAGGAGCGGCGCGAGCTGTGGCGCGAGCGGCTGAGCCAGCGCACCAGCGTTCGCCGCGCCCTGGAGGTCTACCAGGACGCCGACCACGGCTGCGAGCTGCCGCGCTGGACCGACCGCCGGGAGCTGCTCAAGCAGATGCTCCGTCACTGCGGCGGCCCGACCGGCATGGTCGCGCTTTACCGGCACTTCTCCGACCAGCCCGAGGAGCAGGAGTTCCTGCGCCAGGCCATCCTCGGGGAGGTCAAGAGCCCGCGCGACCTGCGGGTGATCTTCGACGGCCTCGGCCTGGGCGACGACGAGCGGGTGACGCTCGCCCAGGAGGTCATCGCCAAGGCCAAGACCCCCGACGAGCGCCTGCGCCGCATCGCCGACCTGCTGATCAAGTGGCCGGGCGACATGCGCCTGCGTCTCATGCGCATGGAAATCGAGGAGCAGCTCGGGCGGACCGAGGCGGCGCGGCGGACGGCCGAGGAGGTCCGCCGTGACCCGTACGCCGACGCCCAGGCGCGCACCGCGGTGGGCGAGCTGCTGGTGCGCCTGGGCGACGAGGCGGCGGCCCGCCGGGCGTTCTCCGAGATCGTCGAGTTCGCCCCGCGTGAGCCGCTCGCCCGGCGGCGCCTGGGCGACCTGTACCGCGCCCACGGCTGGTAGACCGAGGCGTACCGCCAGTACCAGACGCTGCTGCTCCTGCAGCCGGGCGATCAGTCGGCGCTGCTGCTGCTGGCGATGGCCGCCGCCGGGGCGGGCCACATCGAAGAGGCGCTCGGTCTGGAGCAGCGGGTCATCGGCACCTCCGAGCCGGGCAGCGAGAGCGGCCTGTCCAAGGTGGCGCTGCTCGCGACCAGCCTGCGCCTGGCCGAGCTGCGCGAGGAAGCGCGCAAGCGCAACGACGCCGAAGGGCTGGCGCGGCTGGTCCTGCGCGCCCGCCAGAGCGGCGCCCTCGCCCTGGCGCGGCCGGTGCGGGTGCTCTTGTCGTGGGCTCACCCCGAGGCGAGCCTGGAGCTGCGCGTCGCCGCGCCCGGTGAGGGCCTGGGGCCGCCGA
The DNA here is from genome assembly GCA_035437965.1 of Pseudomonadota bacterium. GTDB lineage: Bacteria > Myxococcota_A > Polyangia > Palsa-1104 > JAEUJZ01 > CALFML01. The sequence goes on along the minus strand of DAOMZC010000158.1, from coordinate 1,049 downwards.
GCGACCTCGCGCCGCAGTTCGGGCTGCTCGGCTGGCACAGCACCAAGGAGCAGCCGCCGGGTGAGTCGTTCGCCATCGAGGTCCAGCGCACCGATAGCTCGCTGGCCGGCTCCTACCCGGCGCAGCTGGTCGTCATCACCAGCGAAGGCGAGGCCGGCGAGAAGCTGTGGCAGGTGCCGCTGCAGCTCGACGCCGCGCACAAGACGGTGAGGCTGACGCTGCGCCAGAACCAGCTCAACGTGGAGAAGCAGTGATGGGTGCCATGGCCTTGAGGATTTCATCGCAGAAGCGCCGCGTCGGCCTGCTGCCGCTGCTGGGTGCCGCGGGGCTCGTGCTGGCCTGCCGGCCGCCGCTGCCGCCCGCCCCCACGGCGGCCTGGGTGCAGCCGAGCCGCGACGGCGTGACCCTCGATCGCGACGGGCGCACGCTGCCGCTCCTGCGGGCGCAGCGACTGGAGACGGGCAGCACCGTGCAGACCCCGGCCGGCGCCCGCGCGTCGCTGTTTCTCGACGCCGGGGCGTGGGTGCTGCTCGACTCGGGCAGCGCCGCGCAGGTCAGCGACAAGGGCCTTATGGTGCGCCGCGGCCGCGCGTTCATCGACGCCCGCGCCGGGGAAGAGGTGCAGGTGCTGGCGCCGCAGGTGACGCTCACCGCGCAGCACGCCGGGGTGTCGATCACCGTCGATGCCGACGGCGGCGTCAAGGTCTACTGCGCCGCCGGTCAAGCGACCTGGCAGGTCGGCGCCAAGGGCGGCCGCCTGGAGTCGGGGCTGTCGCTGCTGGTCACCGCGGCCGGCGAGGCCAAGGAGACCGCGCAGGCGCTGTGGGACGACTGGACCTACGGGCTCGCCGAGCCCGGCCCGCTGCGGCCGCTGGAGCCGGCGGGTGTCGGGCAGCTGCTGGCGCGGCGGCCGGATCAGGTCGGGGTGGCGCGCGCGCCGCTCATCATCCGCCAGCACGACGTGCGGGTGCGCATCGTCGGCGACATGGCGACGACCGAGGTCGAGCAGACCTTCTTCAACCCGCGCTCGGAGCTCCTCGAAGGCGTGT
>DAOMZC010000157.1:0-10107 GCA_035437965.1 Pseudomonadota bacterium | reverse complement strand
CGGCTGGCCGAGCGAGCCCAGCACCCTGTCGTCCGTGGCTGCCAGGCGCTCCTCGGCGCGCAGCAGCCAGTCGAGCGCCCGCTCGCGGTCCTCTGCGTTCAGGCGCCCGCCCGACTTCACCTGCCGGGCCAGCACCTCGTAGAGGATGCACGCCTGGCGGGCGAGGCTGCTGCGCTGGCGGCCGTCGAGGCGGGGGCCGTCGTCGCCGACGACGAGCCCGTCGCCGGACACGACGCCGGCGCACGGCAGCGCGGCGAGCACGGAGATGTTCCCGACCACGCGACCGTCGATCGTCAGCGCCGCCGCGTCGGCGTCGGTCGGCTCGCGTGGGATCCACAGGTGGGCCTTGAGGCCGCCGGCGACCGTCGTCTTGCGCTCGACCCACGCGCCCGCGCGCAGGTCCGGGAGCTCGCACGCCGGCGCGCTGGCCAGCGCCCTGGGCTTCGGCTTTGCCATCGTCCTCGCCTCCAGCCACAGGCTGCGGTGCGTGCGCTGCGGCCGGGTGCTGGCGTTCCGCCTGCACAGCTCGGCCCACCTGGACCTCATGCCCGACCCGCGGCGCTGCGAGCACTGCCAGGACGCACCGCCGCCGGGCAACTGCTGAGAACACCTGACAAAACCTGCTGCGGTGCCCGGCCACGGCACCTGCCGTGCGCACGGCCCCAATGCCGCTCCGCGCGCCACGTACCGCGGCTGGGCATCCTCGCTACGGTTTTGTTAGGTGTTCTCAAGACCCGTCAAGCCGGCGGGGCGGGGCTGGCGGGGGTCGGGCCGGCGGGGCCCGGGGCCGGATCGCCCGGGCCTTCGATGCCGGAGCGCTTGCGGCTGGTGGGCTCGATGCGGTCGGCGAGCTCGCGGCGGTCGGCCAGGATGTAGGCGCCGTAGGCCAGGTGGGTCACGCCCAGGTAGGCGCGCTGCCAGTCCTCGCTGGCGCGGTTCTTTCGCTCCTGCGTCGCCTGCGCCTCGCGCTCCTCGCGCCGCACGGCAGAGAGGGCGGCCTCGAGGGGATCGAGCAGCGCGCTCAGCTCGTCGGCCAGCTCGGGAAGCCGGACCTTCAGGCTGGCGTGCCGCGGCGGCGTCTTCAGCGGCTTTTTGCGCAGCAGCTCCTCGACGCTGCGCCCGCGCTGGAGCAGCTGCTGCGGCTGCTCGGGCAGCGACTCGACGACGTGGTAGGCCCGCGCCGCCGCCTCCCCGTAGGCCCCGGTCAGCAGGTCGCGCAGCCCGAGGAGCTTGTCGCGCACCTGCGCGGTGGCCGTGTCGCGCCGCTCGCGCGGCCCCTCGTCATCGGAGAGCTCGTGCACGTGCGCCAGATCGGCCGCCGCCAGCTCCGCCGCCGCCCCGTCGAGCACCTTGCCGAGCTGCCCCAGCAGGGCCTCGATCTGCGCCGGGGTCGTCCGCCCGCTCGGGTCGAGCACCTCGCTCAGCCGGGCCGCCACCTCGGGACCGTGGACCCGCAGCGACGCCGAGACAGTATCGGCTACAGCAATTCGGTTACTCGCAACCTTGGAATTTTTCGCCATGTGGATTTTCCTTCCCAAAATGTTCGGCCGCGCACCTTAGCCTCGCCGGCCCCGGCCCGCCACGCCGGGCGCCCGGAAAAAACCGCGCGAGCGCTCCAGTGGCCGACGGAGAAGCGGGAAAAAACCGCGCCACCGGTTGCCGCGCCGGCGCAAGGCCCGGAAAAAATTGCCCGCTGCCTTGCGGAGCAGACAGGACGCCTGAAAAAAACCGCACGAGGCGCTCCGGAGCGGGCGGAAGGGGGCGAAAAAACTGAATGAGGCGCTCCGGAGCGGGCGGAAGGGGGCGAAAAAACTGAATGAGGCGATCCGGAGCGGGCGCAAGGGCACCAAAGCACTGAATGAGGCGCTCCGGAGCGGGCGCAAGGGCTAAAAGAAATGGCGCGGAGCGATCCGGCGCGGGCGGAGGCCCCTTGACGCTCTGCTGCGGGACTTCAGGCCGCACCTCAGAGCGTCGTGATAGCCTGCGGTTCCTCGCGGGCGTTTACGCACCAAATTGCCCATATCTCTATCTGTATTGTGGCTGTGTTGTGGAGTTTTTATGCGGCAGTTCGATCACCAAGTCCGTCGGTATGGCGGGTGTCTTCTCGCGGCGATGGCGCTTATCCTCGCTCTTTTGCATTCGAGCAGCGCGCAGCGGGCGATGCCCGACCCGGCGCTGCTTCCCAGCGCCAACCCGCTCTGCAATGGAATCCTGGTCCCCTGCCTGGTCATGGACGACTTCGCGGGGCACGCCTACCTCCAGCCGCAGGTGCTGCCGGCCACGGAGCGGCGCGATACGGCCGTGGTGCTGCCCTTGGGCCTCGCTCTGGGTCTGGCCGGCCGGGTCTCGGCAGGACTGTCTACGCACTTTACCTTCTGGCATGAAGGAGAGGACACCTACCGGCAGCTCGGGCCGCTGCGGCTAAGCCTGACGGTGCGGCTGCTTCCGATCTTTCCCCTGTGGTCGGGCAGCGGCGACCCGGAAGACAGCGCGACCGGACGGACGGACTACGCCCCGCCGCGCGGCTTCCGGCTCGGCCTGTCGTATGAACACGAGGTTCGGGTCGGGCAGCTCGAAGGCACGAACGCTCTCGGCCTGCTGACCGATCTGGCCGCCCTGCGGCTCGTCGCCAGCTGGCTGCTCGGGCCGGTGCAGCTCGCGGGGAGCCTCGGGGCGCTGTACGACTGGGGCGGACAGTTTGCGGCTGGTGAGCTGGCTGCCCAGGTCGGTCTTTATCTGCCGTTTTTCAAGCAGCTCAAAGTCTACGTGGAGGCGCTCGGTCGCGGCGTGCCGGCCGTGGTGAGAAAGGACGCCCTGCTGCCCGGACCCGATGGACTCGGCGGGCAGGAACCGATCCATCCGCAGAGCGCGTTCGGCGTGGGGCTGAGCTTTCATCCTGGCGCGCGCGTCGACCTGGGTGTCTCGGTGCACCGCGGCTTCGGCGGGCTCGCGCCATGGAGCGTGTCGCTCAACCTGCTGGCGCTCAGCGTCGGCAAGACCTACAAAGAGCGAGCGGCAACTCCGGTGCTGCAGGGGGCCGCAGACGTGGCCCGCGAGCTTGGAAGCTGGGCCGCCGAGCAGTGGAAGGCCATCGACCCCTACCTGAAGCACGACTGCATCCTGTACGACGACAACCACCAGCCGACTGGACCGCTCGGGGAGCTTGGCCCCGACGGCAGCGCCTGCATCTACCGCGGCCTGCGGGTGCCGATCGGACCGCACTTCTGGCACAACAAGGCCGACACCCTGCTGTGCAACGACGCCAGGCTGAGGGACTGCTTCTTATCGCGCAGCGACAAGCATGCGGCGTGGGAGCCGATCCACCCGATGCTGGTGGGGAGCGACTGCTTCGCCTACTACAACGGGCAGCCGTGGATGCGGGTGGGCAAGCCCGCAGCCGACAAGCAGGGCTGCGAGCGCGACGGTCACATCATCCCCGTGGGGCAGACCCTCAAGCCCGAGCTCGATACGGCGGGCTACTACTGCTACGACGAGCCGGACAAGGCGAGCCGGCAGACGCGGAAGCTATGGTGCCTGCAAGCGCCCGCGTATCCGCAGACCAGCGCCCAATACCTGATGCGCCGGTGGGCGGGCGGAATCGACCAGTCGCAAGAGGATCTGGCAAAGCAAGGCGCAGCGCTGCGGCAGGTGCTGGACGAGGGGGCCCAGGGAGTTCCGCTGCACGCCGCCACCCCCGTGAGAGAAGCAGAGAGCGCCGCCCGCGACACGCTCAACCGCATCAAGAACGCCACCCCGGAGGATGCCCAGCAGACCTTTCATGAGGTGCTGGCCGGCACCCAGAGGTGGCTGAAGAAGCCGCTCGTCCAGCAGCTCGGCGACGTCACCGAAGCCGCCGGCGACGCCATGGCCTCTCCCAGCACCTATATCCCCGGCGGCATGCTGGGGCGAGAGAGCCGCGTTGCCGCAGACGGAGCCGAGGCGTTGGCCGAGGCGGCGAAGGCGGGCAAGGCCGCCGCGCATGCTGCTAAAACCGTCGAGCATTCTGCACACACCGTCGTTGACGTTGTTCAGGCCGAGAAGCAGGTCGGCACGATCGGCGGAAAAGCAAAAGAAATCTCAAGGGCCGGCCGTGGGAAAAATCACCTACAGCCAGATGCGACGGCGCAGGGTCCTCATTCGACGTTCCGTCGGGATGAGACCGGGAAGCTCGCACATCATGCCGAATGGACACCCAACCCCAAACAGCCTCATAGTGGCTTTGATGAAGTCAAACGTGTTGACATAGTTGGAGATGAACATATTAACAAAAAGACGCTTGAGTCTATCCCGACGCCACATACCCACGACAAGACAGCCCCCGGTGGGGTACGCGCAGCTACCCACGATGAACTACCCGAGGGAATGCGGAGCAGACGATGATACAGCCAATCTTGCAGTGGCTCCAGATATGGTATCAAAATGAATGTAATGGCGATTGGGAGCACGGCTTCGGCATTCATATCACGACCATAGATAACCCGGGCTGGCACATCCAGATCGGGCTTACCGATACAGAGCTTGATGGCTTGGAAATAGCATACAATCTTGAAGAACGGGCCGAAAATGACTGGTACGGTATATCCATCAAAAACAATAAATATGATGCTGCGGGTGATCCGAATAAATTGACATTCCTTCTGGAGAGCTTCCAAGCGTTGGTTGAAAGCAAACGGAAACGACAGCTCGCCGAATACCTCGATAAGACCTTTCCTGGGCGCTGGCATACAAGAGGATGACAGCCAGGGCCGGCGCCGATTCGCCAGAAGAAGTCCAACGGGTTGTGACGACGCTGCTATTTCAGTCCTGGGTCTGCGCGGTGAGCGTGCGTAATGAGTGGCCTGAAGTCTGCTTTGAACGACCCCACAATCAATATGAAGCGCACCTATGGATAGACAGCGAGTGGAAGCTGGCCCCTTCTCCCGAGCTCCCTGCTGGGTTATCCGAGAGACAGCGGCAGATGATCTGGCTCGGCGAGCTGTCAGGCCAAGAGGTCAAGGCTGCGGAATGCACACCAGACGGAGGGCTCGATATCGAATTCGTGTCCGGCTTACATCTGATTATCTCCGGGATGCCATCCGACCCAGCCATTATCGAACCATGGATTCTAAGTGAAGTCGGACATAGTGATGGCGTAAAGGTTGTAGGAAGCCGGGGCTCTGGGTAGCCAGAGCCCTGCAACGACGCCAAGCAGAGAGACTGCTTCTTATCGCGAAGCGGCCATGAAACCCAGCACAACGTACAAGTTCTCCATTGAAGTAACGAGTGTGCCGGACCGCGATGTCCTTATCGCTGAAGTCTGGCTGGACCAGGAACTGATCGCTGAGCTTCGCCACGGGCCCAGCGGCCTGCAAGCGCAGATCTACCCTGCCCCTCTGGGGCAGCCGTGGGATGTTCCATATTGAAGAGTTCAGCAAGGCGCTGCAGGAAGCGCGCGACAAGCTGGGTCCGGCGCCCGGAAGATCAAACTGAGCCTGAGCCCTCAGGCCCGTTGTCATGCAACAGATACCAAGTGGTACTTCTGGGCCAACCAGCCAGCACAGAATGCACGATGGGGTGACCCGGGCGGTGCTACCTCGACATGCTCTGGCGCGGACAAATTTGATGCCCAGGCCGGGCCGCTGGTAAATAGCTGCATGCCTGGGGCCAGGAGAGGACCGGTTCAGGTCCAGCTGAAGACGCGGGGGGCGCGGACGCGTCCGGAGCCGGAGCCTCCTTTACGGCTTGAGCCGTCGCGGGCGGGGGGCGGCAACGCGGGCGCGGCGGTTCACGTTGATAGTCCGCGGTCGCTGCCGCCGCGGCGGGTGCCCAAGCGGCGGGGGCCGGTCCGGAGCGCGCGCCCGGGGCGCTTCGGGCAGCTCGTGCCGACCGAGGCGGCGCTTGGCTGGGGGCTGCTTTACGACCTTTTGTGCGCGCCGGTCTGGCTGGTGAACCTGGCGCGCGGGCGGGGCCGGCTGCGCGACGGGCTGCGGCCGCTGGATCGGCTGCTGCGGTTCGTCCTCTCGGCGCGTATGACGGCGCTGCTCATCGTGCTCAACCTGCTGGTGTTCGCGGTGGAGCTGTACGCGCGGGGGGCCGGCTGGTCGCGGGCGGCGTTCATCGCCCGCTTCGCGCTGTCTACCGATGGCCTGGGGCGCGGCGAGCACCTGCCGCTGCTCACCCACTTTTTCGCTCACGTGGACCTCATGCACCTGGGCGGCAACATGCTGGCGCTGTTCGTGTTCGGGCGGGTCGTCGAGCGGAACCTCGGCCCGTGGCGGCTGCTCGGCTGCTACCTCGTGGCCGCGGTGTGCTCGACCGCGCTGTCGCTGCTGGCGCAGGGGCTGTCGGGGCGCAGCGTGCCGACGCTCGGGGCCTCGGGGGCGGTGGCGGGGATCGTCGCCCTGGGGATCCTGCTGGAGCCTTTGACGATCACGTTCGAGGCGCTGGTGCCGATGCCGCTGTTCCTGGTCGGCTGGCTGGCGATTGCCGCCGATTTCGCGGCGCTGCTCGGGCGCGGCGGGGTCGGCGGGCCGGTCGACCACCCGGCGCACCTGGGCGGATATCTGTCGGTGCTGCTCGGCTACTACGTGCTCAAGCGGCAGCAGCGGGCGCAGGCGCGGCTGGGGCTTGTCATCAACGTCCTGACGCTGCTGCTGATGGCGGGGCTGTGGCTTCGCTGAAAAGGCGGGCGTGCAGGCGGCGCAGCGCGAGCTCGGTCTTGGCGTCCTCGATGTCGCCGCGGTCGCAGCGGGCCAGGGCCTCGGTGAGGGGGACGAAGGCGACGAGGCAGCCTTCCTCCATCGGTGAGCCGTCGCCGGCCGGCGGGGCGGCGGCGGCGGGGTCGACCTCGGCGTGGAAGAGGTGGAAGCACTCGGGCGCCATGCCGGGGGTGGGGAAGACCTTGCCGCCGAGGCGGGTGAAGCGCTCGGCGGGGATGCGCAGGCCGGCCTCTTCGAGCGCCTCGAGAGCGGCGCGCTGCCGGATGCCCTCCTCGCCGCGGTCGCCGTCTTCGAGGATGCCGGCCACCACCTCGGTGAAGAGCAGGTAGGGCCGGGCGTCGGGGATCGGCAGGCGGTCGCGCGGCCGCCCGAACGCCAGGGCGGGGCGCAGGCCCGCCCGCAGCAGCACGTGCACCTCGCCGGCGGCGTCGCGGTGCCACAGGGCGACCACCACCGCGTCGGTGCCGTGGCGCGGGCGGTCGACGAGCTCGCAGAAGTAGGGGCGCGAGCGGCTGCCGTCGGCGCGCACGTTGCGCAGGTGGACGCGGCGCACCCGCAGGTAGCCGTCGCCGCCGAACGACTCTTCGGCGAACGGCTCGTAGGCAACGACGGCGGCCGGGTCGGGCGCCGCGAGCGGGTCGGACGCCGCGAGGGAGTCTGCAGGAGGCCGCGGGCCGGGCGGCGTGAGCCGGTCGGGCGAGCCGGGCGAGCCGGGTGAGTCAGGCGAGGCGGGCGAGCCAGGCGAGGCGGGCGAGCCGGGCGAGTTGGGCGAGTCGGGCGAGGCCATGCGGGCAGTGTACACCGGGGTCCCGGGCCGCTACTCTGCAAGGGATGACCCCAGCGCCGACCGAGCTCAAGCTGCCGCCTGGACCGCCGCCGGTCCGCCGCACCCCGTGGGAACTTTACCGCTACCTGCGCGAGTTCCAGCGCGACCCGGCGGCGTTCGTCGCCCGCCGCTTCGCCGAGTACGGCGACATGTACTACGCGCCGCTCGGCCCCACCCGCCTCTACGTGACCCGGCACCCGGACCACATCCGCGAGGTGCTCATCGACAAGGGCAGCAGCTTCAAAAAGACCGAGGCCGGCAACGCCGCCCGCCACCTGCGGCGCTTCCTCGGCAACGGACTCCTGTTGAGCAACGGCGAGCTCTGGCGGCGCCAGCGGCGGATGATAAACCCCGCCCTGCACCGCCGGCAGATCGAGTCCTACGCCGAGATCATGGCCGCCGCCACCGGGCGCATGCTGGACCGCTGGCAGGGCCGCCCGAGCGTCGAGCTGAGCTCCGAGATGATGCAGCTCACCCTGGCCATCGTGACCAAGTCGCTGTTCGACTACGGCGTCGAGGCGCGCGCCGGCGAGGTCATGCACGCGATGGACACCTTTCGCACGGTGGCGACGACGCCGGCGTTCCTGCCGTCGTGGCTGCCGCTGCCCGGCGAGCTGCGCACCCGCCGGGCGCTGGACCTGGTCGACGGGATCATCTACGGCATGATCGACGAGCGCCAGGCCCTGGGCCCGGCCGAGCTGGCGCGGCGCAGCGATCTGCTCTCGGCGCTGATCCTGGCCACCGACGAAGAGGCGGCGTCCGGCGACGAGCGCCGCATGACCCGCCAGCTCCTGCGCGACGAGCTCTTGACGATGTTCCTCGCCGGCCACGAGACCACCTCGCACGCGCTGACCTGGACGTTCTACCTGCTCTCGCAGCACCCCGCGGCCGAGGCCCGGCTGCACGCCGAGATCGACGCCGTGCTCGCCGGCCGCCCGCCGACCTTGGAGAGCCTGCGCTCCCTGCAGTTCACCGACATGGTGCTAAACGAGGCGATGCGGCTGTACCCGCCCGCCCCGGTGGTCTCGCGCACCGCGGCCGAGGACACCGAGGTCGGCGGCTACCCGATCCCCGCCGGCGCCGAGCTTATCATCTGGCTCTACTTCACCCACCACGACCCGCGCTGGTTCCCCGAGCCCGAGGCGTTCCGTCCCGAGCGCTTCGCCGACGGTCCCCCCGCCGCGCTGCGCGGGACCTTCCTGCCGTTCGGCGGCGGCAGCCGGCTGTGCATCGGCAAGGAGTTCGCGCTGCTAGAAGCGCGGCTGGTGCTGGCGACTGTGGCGCAGCGCTTCCGCCTGCAGCTCGCGCCGGGCCAGCGGGTGGCGCCGCGCTTCGCGGTGACGCTGTCGCCGCGCTACGGCATGCAGATGCAGCTGACCGCGCGGACGGGGCCGGCGGCCTGACCGCAGAAAGGTAATTCTCAGTTGCCTTGCGGGTCCTCGCTGGGCCGCGCTGGGGTCGGCGCGCTGGAGATCGCGGCCGGGGGCTTGGGGTCGGGCTGGGTCAGGCGATCGCCGCTCAGCGGCAAGAGCAGGTCCTGGCGGACGCCGTCTTTGTGGACGCCGCTGAAGTAGGCCGGCAGGCTGGCCGCGTGCGAGACCAGCTGCCCGTCGCTGAGCTGGAAGTGCAGGTGCGGCACGGTGGAGTTGCCGGAGTTGCCGCACTTGGCCACCACCTGCCCGCGGGTAATCTTGTCGCCGACGCGCACCTGCATCGAGCCGGTCTGCAGGTGGCACAGGTGCACGTACTCGCCGCTGCCCAGGCTGATGACGACGCTGTTGCCCAGGCGGTAGTAGAAGTCGACCTGGCCGGGCTTGTTGTCGGGGATGCCGTCGACGACCATCACGACGGTGCCGTCGGCGGGGGCGAGCACGTCCTGGCCGTAGGCGAAGTAGTCGGTGTTCTGCTTGCCGTGGTCGCGGTAGGAGCGGCGCTTGCCGGGCTCGACCTCCTGGGTGATGTAGAAGTCGATCGCGAAGCGCTGGTTGGCGTTCAGGTAGTGGCCGTTGCCGGGGCCGGGGCTGGCGTTGCTGACCGTCCAGGTGCCGTAGAAGGGCAGGGACAGCTGGTTGTGCGGCTTGTAGCCGTCGAAGCGGGCGTAGCGCTGGCGGGCCGGGGGGACGACCTCGCTGCCGGCCGCGGCGCCGGCGACGTGGCCGTTGTGGTCGACGGCGACGCGGATGGGCAGCTCGCTGCCGTCTTTATAGCGGGCGGTGAAGAAGAAGGTGAGGAGCTCGGAGCCGGTCCAGGTGACCAGGTGCTGCTCGACCTCGCGGGCGGCGCCGTGCAGCTCGTTGTGGGCCTGGGTCACGGCGCGCAGGTTGGACCAGTCGGGGCGGCGGCCGCCCTCCTCCTCGTGCATGAGGCGGGCCTCGTCGTAGCGCCCGGCGGCGAGCAGCTGGGCGTAGCGGCGGGCGATGCCCTGGCTGTGGTTCTGCGACTCCAGGACGATGTCGGTGAGGACGGTCTTGGTTACCTTGGCGCGGGCGGCCTTCTGGCGCTTGCTCTTGCCGGCCGGACCCGCCGGGACGGTGGGCGGAGGCTGCTCTTCCTTGATCTGCGGCACCGGGGCGAGCGGGAGCG
>DAOMZC010000156.1:0-10148 GCA_035437965.1 Pseudomonadota bacterium | reverse complement strand
AGAAATCCTGCACCAGCCCCTGCAGCACCCCGGCGTGATACGGCTCACGCCGCATCACGACCCCACCGGCGCCGAAGTAGACCGACTCCCCATGCAGCTTGTCGTCGTGCCAGCTCGACGACATCACCAGCGCGCCGCTGCCATCGTAGGTGTGCCCCGGCCCGTGCTTTTTACCCCGCGCGTAGCGCTGCTGCATCACCAGCTGGCCGCGCTCATACACCATCATGTCGCCGTGCAGAATTCCTTGCGCATACGCCGCGACCAGCGCCGGCTCCCCCTGGGGGTCATAGCGCCGCAGGAGCCCATCCAGCTTGCCCGCGGCAAAGTGCGCGCGCTGGGTCACCTGACCGGCGGCCGAATACTCAACTGCTTCCCCCTCCAGGAGCTCGCCCGCGTATCCGGCGACCCGCGTAAGGTGGCCTTCGGGCGCGAAGAAGCGGACCTCGCCGCGCAGCTGGCCGTCGACCAGCGGGCCGCGCATACGGACCCGGCCCGCATCGTCGTACTCGACGTGCTCAGCGGGTGCCCCAAAAGGGGCGCTTGCTTGCGCAGACTCCTTGGCTGCTTCCATGGGCCTCCCCCATCATCTCGTTCGCCGGCCCGTCACGCAGCAGTGGACGGCGCTGTCTGCCCGGGCCAGGGCGCAGGACAAAAGACAAAGGCGCGGGACGCTAGTTGATCTTGACCAGCCCACCCTTGAGGGTCAGCATGCCGCCGCCATCGACAGTCCCCTGCGCCGAGGCCTTGGTCTCCACCGTGACCCCTTCCTGCTTAAGACCGATGCCCGCCTTGAGCTCCAGGTTCATCTGCCCCTCCCCCTGCAGGTTCCCCCCCGCCTTGGCGGTCATATCTTTTCCCGATTTTAGATCGAAGCTCGTCTGGGATTCGATCAAGATCGCTTTCTTCGCCTTTATCGTTAGCTTACCGTCCACGGTGATCGTCAGGTTGCCCTTGACGGTCAGGGAGTAGTCTTTATCGACCTGGTGCTCGAACTTGTCTTCGTTTACGTGCGACTCTTCTTTGTGAACTTTGACCTTGCGCTTGCCCTTTTTCACCGTCAGCGACTCATCGCCCTCCGTGACCTCGACCGTGCGGTTTTTTTTGACCGTGATCTTGTCATCGTTTTCGACCTTGGCGGTGCGGTCGTGCTTGACCTCGGTGTTGTGGTCCTTCTGGGCGTGGATGTAGATCTCTTCGGAGTCCTTTTTGTCTTCGAAGCGCACCTCGTTGAAGCCGCCGCCGCCCTTGCTGCTGCGCGTCTTGGTGGTACTGCGGGTCTGGTTGTCGGGCAGCGCGTAGGGCACTGTCTGGTCGGCGTTGTACACCGCGCCGGTGATGAGCGGCCGGTCGGGGTTGCCGTCGATGAAGCTGACGATGACCTCCTGCCCGATGCGCGGCAGGAAGAACTGCCCGTAGGTCTTGCCCGCCCAGTGCTGGGCGACCCGCACCCAGCACGAGCTGTTCTCATCCTTCTTCCCTTTGCGGTCCCAGGGGAACTGCACCTTGACCCGGCCGTACTTGTCGGTCCAGATCTCCTCGCCCGCCTTGCCGACCACGAGCGCCGTCTGACTGCCCAGTGAGACGTGGCGCGGGGTGGTCGGCCGCGGCCGATACACTACATCGGCGGGCAGCGCCTCGAACTCATTGAGGTAGCGCGAGCGGTCCGCCCGGTGCGTGACCTGACGCAGTACGTACTCGCCGTTCATGTCGGAGCGGCCGTGCTCCTTGAGCTTGAACTTGCCGCCCACCGCGAAGCCGCGGCAGTTTCCGGTGCCGCACAGGACATGCTGGCGGTTCTCCAGCGTCTCGATGCGCAGCTTGGCCCGGCTCTGCCCCTGGTCTTTTTTCTCATAGTTGCCGGGGTAGTCGTAGACCACGAGCGCCGGGTCGCCGCCGCCGGTCTTTACATACAGGTCGGTGTCCGGGATCTCGAAGTTGTAGTCGGTCAGCGCGTAGCCGCTCGACTGCATGTGCTGCTCCAGGCGGCAGTCGCGCAGCGTGTTCAGGTCCTCGTCAAGGCCCATGCGCACCTCGGCCGAGCCGGTGCAGGTGGCGTAGGCGTCGCTGTCGTCGGCGAGCACCAGGGTGTGCTTGCCCTTTTCATGCTCGAAAAAGTAGAAGATTCCTTCATCTTCCATGAGGCGCGAGACGAAGTTGAAGCTCGACTCCTGATACTGCACGCAGAACTCGCGCTTCGGGTAGGTCGCCTTCAGCTGCTTCTTCACGTCCTTGAAGCCGAGGTCCGAGAACACCTCTTCCAGGATCTCGGGCACGCTCTTTTTTTGAAAGATGCGGTTGTCCGCGTGCAGGGTGAGCAGCCACAGCCACGGCCGCACCTCGGCGACGTAGATGGCCTCGCGCGGGTCGTAGCCGGTCTGCGCGAAGCGGGTGACGATGCCGTGGATGAAGCGCTTTGCGCCGTCGACCAGGGTGAGCTCCACGCCGACCGGCTTGCCGAGCATGCGCTTGAAGTCGAGCCGCCGATCGAGCGAGTTGAACCGCAGCGTGAACAGAAACGGCGCCGACAGCCCCTCGGTGCCCTGGAGCTCCTGGATCTCCAGCAGCTCGCCGACCGGGCTCTGGGCCGTCAGCAGCTCGCCGCCGTTCATGGTGCCGCCCCTTGCGCTGCGTCGGCTTGCGGCTCGCGTGCGCCCAGGCAGACCAGCCGATGACCCTTCTGCGGCACCCCGTGCGACAGGAACGCGGTCAGCCCAAGCGAGGTACCAAGTCCACCGCCGGCGGCGCCGCCGGGTGAGGCCGTCAGCCGCGCCGGCGGGATCTGCTCCGCCTCCATGAGCAGCGTGACGTGGACCTCGAAGTTTGGGCCGATGTAGAAGCGCACCAGCTCGCGCAGCGACCGCAGGCCGGGCTGCCCGGTCAGGAAGTCCAGGTACTTGGACCACGGCACCGGACCGACCTGCAGCTCGATGCCGGCCTGCTGATCCCAGATCGCGGTCCCGAGCATCGCGTCCCGGCCCAGGATCTGATTGCGCCCGGTCTCGCCGAGGTGCGTCCACTGATCCGCATCGAGCGTCCGCATCGCCCCGCGCAGCTGCAGGCAGCGGATCGGGACGCCGAAGTAGTCGCTGAGCAGGATCTGCAGCCCGGTGGCGTCGCGCGGCTTCTTGCTGAGGATGCCGGCATAGCGCAGGAGCGCCCGATCGGGAATGCCCAGGCGCCCCTGCAGCCCCTGGGTGCCAAGGCCAAGCAGCGCCATCAAGTACGAGGCAAACTGGTGGTTTTCGGGAGACGACCACTCCATGCCCAGGCGGCTGTGCCGGCGTACCCGGTACAGGAGCGAGACCAGGCGGTGATGGAAGATGTCCAGGAAGTCGCGCAGCGCGAAGTCCTTGGCGGCGATGCGCTCCAGCACCCACTCGGTCAGGACGTGGGGTAGCGGACCCTGGGCGCCGCCGAGGCCGAGGATGCTGACCGTAACCTCCGGCGTGCCGGAGGCGGCTTCGCCCGCTTCAGCCGCGGCGGCGGGGGACTGCAGATCCACCACGTCGCTTGCCGGAAACGCCAGGCTGAACGAGCTGCGGAAGCGCACCGGCTCGTGGCTCGGATCGGCGCCTTCGCCGACCGGCGTCGCCTCCGGCGCGAGCATCTCCAAGAGCCGCACCAGCTGATAGAAGTTGTACTTCTGCGGCTCCGCCCGCAGCTGGTCTATCACAGGAGGCTCTGGGTCCCGGTCAGCGGCGGCCATCGCTTCCAATCCTCCTGGCGCTGGCGGCTGCGCACCACCAGCTGGGTAAATGAATTCACCGAGGTATAAAGCGCGAAGAACCGGCTCAGCACCGCCGACATCATCAGCGCGCTGTGGCCCACGTACATCGACTCGTCGAACTCCAGCGTCACTTCCTGCCCGTGGACGAAGCCGCGCCAGGCGTCGCGCCCGGCCTGGATGATCTTGGGCCGGCAGCCCAGGCTCTGGATCCCGAGCACCTGGTTCTCGGTCGCCGAGGTCGGGCTCATCCTGTAGAGGCGCAGGATCTCGCGCAGCGCATCGCGGCTCTGCTCGCCGCCGCTCAGCGACAGGTGGTTCAGGCTCAGGTGCGACACCAGCTGCCACAGCGCCGCCCCGCCGAGCGGCGGCGTGACCTGCGCCGTCGGCTTGAGCAGGCAGGTCACCGCCTTGACCGGAGCCGAGTCCTCAAGCTGCAGGCGGGCCCGCGCCGGCATCTGCGCCGCCAGGTCGCGGTTGGTGCACAGGGTGTGCGCGAACACGGTCTGCACCGCCGGCTGGGTCGGTCGGCAGCGCAGATCGACGAAAGAAAGGAGCATGTCGCAGCCTGGCAGATCCTTGCGACCGGTCGGCTGCCGCCGCGCATAGTAGAACGCCTGGTGCTGCTCGCTGTCGGCGGGGTGGGAGAACGAAAAGAACGGCGCAATCACCTGCGGCGAAGCGGGGTCGCTGGACAGCGAGACCTTGTCGACCGAGTGGATCTCGGTGGTCCGCTCCTCCCGCTTGTCGGCGTAAAGCGGGTACTCGGGCAGGCGGTGGGTCAGGCGAATCGGCTCGGCGGTCTTACTGAACAGGTTGATGATCGGCACGCAGCCGAGGCTGAACGAGGTGCGCCCGACCGTCACCGCGCGCGGCGGCAGCTCCGACAGCAGGATGCCGATTTCCGCCACCCGGCGGGTGCGCTGCAGCTGCGGCAGATCCAGATCGAAGAAGAGAAACTTCGCCGGAAACAGGAAGTATTCCTGGAGCAGCCGGTAGGCCGGGTGGGCGTGCGCGGGGGCCGGCAGCACTCCTTCTTCGGGATCGAGTCCGCCGGGGCGCACCGCCTGCGCGGGGACGAACTCGACCCCGGTCCGTCCCTCCCCGGGCAGCAGCACCACCCCTACGGTCGAAGCAACGAGCAGATCATAAAGGGCGGCGGCGGCTTCCGGGGGCGCGCTGATGAAGATCCGCAGGGTGCGCAGATCCAGCTCGGCGAACGACTCGGCAAGGCACTCAAGGCGCAGCCGCAGCATCGCGATGCCCTTGGGGTAGCGGTCGAGGAACGGGTAGCTCTCGGTGCCCTCCAGCTGCGCCGAGGTGAGCTCGACCGGCCACAAGGTCACCGGTGCGGCGGTGCGGAAGCGGCACAGCGCCCCGGTCTCGGTCTGGGCGAACAGCCGGGCGCCGCGCGGGATGGTGAACCCGGACAGCGGCAGCCCCTGCTCGGGATCGACCACGAACTGCGCCACCGACATGGACGGCACCGGCTGCAGGAGGTGGGGATAGAGCACGTTTAGAAGGGCGCTCGTAAACTGCGGAAACTCACTGTCGATCTGGCGCTGGATGCGCGCCGTCAGAAAGGCGAACGACTCGATGAGCCGCTCGACGTGCGGATCGGCGCAGGCATCCGCCGACAGATCCAGGCGGGCGGCAATCTTGGGATAACGCGCCGCGAACTCGGCCCCCATGTGGCGGAGGTAGGAGAGCTCGCGCTGGTAGGCGCGCAGCAGTTCGTCGCGAGCATCGCTACTCATTAGGGGAGGGATTCCTTATAGCGCGGGCTCGCCGAGACCTGGAACGACACCGGCTCGCGCAGGTTTTCGGTTAGCAGGATTCCGGATATGGTCAGCACCAGCCGCGACTCGGTCTGCAGGAAGTGGGCGATGCGCACCGACACCCACTGCAGCCGCGGCTCGAACGCCTCGATGCTCGCCTGCAGCAGGAAGACCAGCGCCCCGAGAGACTGCGGGTCGTTGGGGTTTACCCACTGCAGATCCGTGACCCCATAGTTGATCGCCGAGCGCCCCTGGCCGATAAGCTCCGCCGCGGAGTGCCCGCTGCGGGCGTTGAGCAGCCGCGCGACCTCTTTTTCCACCGAGCGCACAAGCTCCGAATAGGAGAGCGTGCGCAGCGGGCGAGGTTCGCGCGGCTGCTCGGGATTGCGATCGGTGAGCCGCTCGAACAGCGGCACCGCGGCTGCATGTTGATCAGGTGCTCCAGCCATGGCGAAACCGGATCCTCAGTTACCCGCCCTTGTTCTCTTCCAGCGACCAGTGCGCCGAGTTCTTGCCTTTGGAGCCGCCGGGCTGTGTCTGCTTCTGCTGGCCGTAGTCCCAGGTCAGCTTCTTATAGCTGAAGGTCACGGTCTCGACCGGCTGATCGCCGCCGCCGCTTACCGAGACCGAGGTGATGATGACGCTGTCGAAGCTGTAGGTCAGGTACTCGTGGGGCTTGCCGGCGGCATCGGCCTTCCACACGTGGACCTTCATCTGCTTGATGTCCTCGCCGGCGCAGCACTTGAGATTCAGCGACGGCGAAGCCAGGTCGGCGTGCTTGGTGACGGTGAAGTCCTGGTGGACGCAGCGGCCCGATGCGCGGCTCGTGTTCGACGGACCCGAGGTAAGCGGCATGGACACGCCGTGGTTGAAGGCAAGGAGCTCGATCATGTCCTTGCCCTGCGCCGAAGTCGACTCGCCCTTTACGCCTTCAATTTCCCAAAATATGTTCTGCATTTCGCTTTCCTTTTTTGTTGCCAGCCTCAGGCCGGCATCGATCATCTAATACGAATGAATCACCCTTCGGCCGGCGGCGGCAGATCGGCCACCAGCCGGATCGAGGCGGTCAGCTCATTTAGCTGGAAGTGCGGCTTCAGGAACACCACGGCCCTGTAGCTCCCGGTCTTGCCCGGAATGTCCATGACGTCGATGCGCGCCTCGCGCAGCGGGAACTTGGCCTTGGTCTCCTGGCCGGCGTCATCCCGCAACAGGACATAGTTCGAGATCCAGTTGTTCAGAAAGTTGGCGACGTTCTCGCGGGTCAGGAAGCTTCCTACCTTGTCGCGCATGATCGCCTTCAGGTAGTGGGCGAACCGCGACGCCGCCAGGATGTAGGGCAGCTGCGAGGACAGGAGCGCGTTGGCGTTGGCCTGGGGATTGTTGTACAGCTTGGGCTTGTTCGCCGTCTGGCCGCCGAAGAACGCCGCGAAGTCGGTCTCCTTGCAGTGGCACAGGGCGATGAAGCCGAGGTCCGAGAGCTCTTTTTCCCGGCGGTCGGTGATCGCTACCTCGGTCGGGCACTTGAGCGCGATGTCGCCTTCATCGGTGCGGAAGGTGTGCGCCGGCAGGCCCTGGACGATGCCGCCGCCTTCGACGCCGCGGATCGCCGCCGTCCACTTGTGCAGGGCGAACGCATTGGTGATGCGCTGCGCCAGCATGTAGGCGGCGTTGCCCCACAGGTACTTCTTGGGGTCCCGGCCGTCCGTATCTTCGACGAACTGAAAGTCCTCGACCGGCACCGTGCCCGGCCCATAAGGCAGCCGCAGGAGCACGTGCGGCATGGTCAGCGAGACATAGCGCGAGTCCTCCGATTCGCGGAACGAGCGCCACTTGATAAGCTCCGAGCTCTCGAAGATCTTCGCCAGGTCGCGCGGGTTACTCAGATCGCCGAAGCTCTCCAGATCGAACAGCTTCGGGCTGGCGGCGGCGATGAACGGCGCGTGGGCGGCCGCCGCGACGTTGGAGATCTTCTCCAAAAGGGACAGATCCTGCGGGTGGCGGCCGAACTCGTAGTCGCCGATCAGGCAGCCGTAGGGCGAGCCGCCGAAGGTGCCGAACTCCTCTTCGTACAGCTTCTTGAACAGCGTGCTCTGGTCGAACTCCGAGGCGCGCTCCAGGTCGGTGAGCAGCTCCTTCTTGGTCGCCGGCATCACCCGCAGCTTGAGCGAGGTGCTGGTCTCGGTGTTCATCACCAGGTAGTTAAGCCCGCGCCAGCTCGCCTCGAGCTTCTGGAACGGCTCGGCGTGCAGGATCTCGTTTACCTGATCGCTCAGGATCTTATCGATCTCCGAGATCTTCTGCAGCACGAGCGCTGCCAGATCGCCGTTGGCGGGGACCTGCTCGGGCTCGACCTGGTTGACAAACTCGCCGATCAGGGTCCGCGAGTGCGCGACCTGCAGATCATCGCGGGCCATCCGCCCTTCCCGAATGAGCTCGTCAAGCACGTCCCCAGCGGGTGCGGTAGTAGCGGTGTCGATTACTTTTTTAGCCACGGTGGTACCTCTCTCGTCTGGGCCGTGTTAGGTTTGCCCGGTCTCGCTCTTGGCCGCGAGCGCCTTGGCCGCGCTGAGCTTCTCTTTGTCGCTGAGGAGCCGCAAGAGGGCCTCCTGCAGCTCTCCGTTGCCATCGAGCTTGGTGAGCAGATCCACCAGCCGCTGCCGCATCTCCAGAAGCTCGCGCAGCGGCTGGACGTTCTTGACCACCGCGGTCGGGTGGAAGTCGTCCAGGTTATTGAACGTCAGGTCCACGCCGAGCGAGCTGCCGTCCTTCTTGATAAGGTTTGGGACCTTGTATTTAAGCCGCGGCGAAATATTGGCCAGGACCTGGTTGAAGTTATCGCGGTCGATCTGGACCAGCTTGCGCTCCTTGAGCTTGGGCAGGGCGTCCTGCTGGCCCGCCAGATCCGCCAGGACGCCGACCACGAAGGGCAGCTCCTTGGTCTGGATGGCGTCGCCGATCTCGACATCGTAGGTGATCTGAACGCGCGGCGGTCTTACCCGATCGAGTTTGTGCTGAGTACTTTCAGACATCGTGACCTCACCTGTGAGCCCGTTACCGGTCGGGCTCTTCCCCGGTTCTGCTGCCGCGCCTGGCTTTATCAGGCGCTCCGATTAGAAAACCCTGTGTGCAAGGCACGCACCTCTAACGCGGTGCCTGTATTCCCAACATCGTGTGGATCAAGCGGCGGTCCGCCTCGCTGCCCACGAGCTCCGGCAGGAGCTGGACGAGGCTCAGGTTGCCCCACGAGATGGCTCGCTTGATCAGGTACGGAACCGGGCTGTGCGGCTCGGTGCGCAAGAGGAAGTCTGCCGCCTCGGCCAGCCGGCGAAAAGCCTCCGCTCGGCTCCTGATCGGGCCGCCCTGCGCTTCGCTGGCGGCGCGCGCCCCGGACCCGCCCTCTGCCCCCTCTTCATGCTCCGCCCGGTTTGGGCTTGCCGATCTGGCGGTGCCGCCGGCCTGCGCCTCCGCGCCTTGGGCCGGGCCGGAGCCCGGGGCCGCGCCGGCAAGGTCGGCAGGCTGGGCAACCTCCGGAGTGTACTGCGCGATGAGGACCGTGATATCGCGGATGAGCGCCCGCAGCCCGCGCAGCACCAGGTTCTGCTCCCCGGTGCGGCTCATGACCGCCGCCTCCACCGCCATCGCCGCCCGATCCACGGCCAAAAGGTCCGCGTGCAGGGTGATAAACCACTGCGGCGGGGTCGCCGCCGCGGCGGCGAGAAACTGCGCCGGCGACAGCTCGCCGCCACCGCTGGCCTGGCTCAGCTTGTCGTTATACAGCGCCCGCTCCCAGTCGATGAAGGTCAGGGCCGGCTGCTCCGCCTTCGGCGCCTGGACAAGGGGCAACAGCTTGAGCCGCAGCGCCACCTTGCGATCGAGGAACTCCACCGGCGCCAGCCTGTAGGAGGCCTCGCTTTCATCGATAAGCGGATACAGGGTCTGCCAGAACTGGCTCAGCAGCTCCGCGCACAGCTTGAGCCCCCCGGCAAAGCCGCGTAGTCCGTAAAGATGCAGCCAGGCTTCGGCGAGCCACGCCGCCAGCTGCAGGTCCTTGGTCCGCTCGCGCAGCGCATCCTGGCACAGCGCATCGACCTTGGCCCAGTCGGCGCGCTTGACCTTGCTGGTCCAGATCCCGCGCGGCAGCGACTCATCTTCTTCGCGCCGCGCCTCCTGCACCGCGTCATAAGTCCCTTCATAGCGCAGCCACTCACCGGCCGGCGCGCGGGCCGAGATCGGCTGCAGCAGCTTCGCAATGTCGATCGCAAACGAGACCGGCTCAGCCATCGCAGACTCCTTCCCTCATGGCGACGCGCCGCCCCGCGCCCCGGGGGCCAGCGACGGCCAGTCCACCGGCAGCGCGAGCGCTTCCTTGCTGTCCTGCGCCGACAGACCGACCCGGACGTACAGCACGGCCTTGTTGTACAGAAACGCCAGCTTCGCCGCCCCGGTCGGCGCGTTGCCCTTGCCGCTGTAATAGGAGTCCGGGAGCAGCCGCAGGCGGCCCGTCCGCTTGCGCTCGGTGATGTCGACAACGAACTTCAGCACGTGCGGCTGGCGATCCAGGGACTTGCGCAGATCGGTGGAGCTGGCCCGGTACACGCGAATGAGCCGCACCAGCCCCCAGACGCCCGCGAAGTCATAGCTTATCG
>DAOMZC010000155.1:0-10191 GCA_035437965.1 Pseudomonadota bacterium | reverse complement strand
GCGCCGGCTCGAAGAACTTGCGCGCCGTAGGTAACTTCGACGGATGCATGCCCTCCAGGACTTCCCGCGCGAGCTGCCGCAAGGCCGGGGTCGCGGGTTCCTGGGTCGAGACCGGGCGCACCCTTCCGCCGGGCTTACGTTCACCCTGCGGCCCCCAGCCCGAGCCCGCGGTGATGCGGTCAAACAGACCCTGCCCCGGCTTGCGGGCGCGCAGCTCCGCGTGAATCAGCTCAATGTGGAGGGCCTGGCTGCCGCGCGCGTTCTCGCTGGCCAGCATGCGCGCCGCGGCCTCGACATCGGCTTCGGTGTAGCCCGGCACAGCTTGCCAGTCGTCCGAGGGCAGCGCGCCTGGACGCTGCGGCTGTTGCGGAGCGCGGGGCCACACCGCCAGGGTCAGAAGCGCCCCACCCATCAGCGCCGTCCCGCCGAGCACGGCACCTACGAGCCAGCCCTCGCCGCCTGCAGACGGCCGCTTCATGGCCGCACCTTGCGCGCCTTGGCGCTGCCTGCCCAGGCGGCGACCGCCACGGTGCCGGCGGCCAGGAGTGCGCCGCCGAGCGCCACGGCAAGCGTTGGGAAGCCCTCGGCTGCCCTCTTTGCACCTTCGTAGCGCCCCCCGCTCGTGGTCACATCGGCCAGTTTCTCGACTGTGCGGCGGACCTTCTCGATCTTCGTCTCCGGCTCGCCGGGGCGCGGAGCTTCTTCGCGCAGCCGGGCGGCTCGCTCGTACTGCTTGCTGAGCCAGTCCGGCGTCGGGAACCGCTCGCGGATCTTGCCTTCGACCGCGCGGAATACGCGGTGGGTAACAAGGACCTCTAGGAGCGTGATGCCGCCCTTGGTCAGCGCGGTCGCGAAGTGCTGAGCCGCTACGTCGAGCTCAGCATCGTTGCGTGCCTCATACGCGGTCACCGCCCAATCGCGAAGCTCGTGGCCGACTTCCTGGATCTGTTCCCATAGCTCGACGAGTCCATAGACAATCAGCAGCGCGTTGACGGCCAGGCCGATGACTCCTCCCACGATGGTCGCGATCACCCAGCCTGCCAAGATCAGGCACAGGCTCCACAGCGCATTGACCGTGAGCAGCCGCTTGAACTCTTCCCATACTGCATCGGGCAGGTGCGGGATGCTCAGCACGATGGACATCGCGAACCGCGCCGCCGCGGCAGAGAGGTGCTGGGCGCCGCTCGTGATCGGTGCAGCGGGGTCGTAGCTTCGGTAATACAAGTCCATGAGTGGTCTCCTCTACGCACGTTTCTTGCTGCCGGGCCCCTCAAGAAACTGATCGACCTCAGCCCCCTCCCAGCCGAGGGTGAACAAGTAGGCTCGCGTGACGTCCGCCTGAGCCAGGCGCGGTGTCGGAGGGCGCGCAAGCTTGGAAGCGGCCAAGTCCTGGCTTGGCTTCGTCGGCGCTCGCGCTGCGCTCTGCGTGCGTTGCGCGGGCGCTGGCGAGCGTGCTGGGCGCGGCGCATAGTCCGCCCGGTCAAATCGCTCGGAGCGCGAAGGTCGAGGCGGGGCCGATGGCAAGACAGTTGTGCCCTTCGGCTGCGTGCCGAGCGTCCGGTAGTATTCCGCCTTGAGCTCCTCCGGCAGCGGCAAGCGAGCCTGAAGATTCTGCTGCAGCGCCCGCACCGGCCCCGCCTTGATTGCCGTCTGAAGCAGGGAGAGCCCGATCTGCTCGACCGCTGCGATAAAGTAGACCCCGGCGGCGGCGAGCTGCGCATCGCCCTGCGCTTGATGCGCCGTCTTGACGAACGGCAGCAGTCGCTCGCGGAAGAAGTTCAAGTTCGACGCGATGGCGGACACGCCAAACTCCTGCAGCGTCGAGGCCACCCGCTGCGCCTCTGGTGCGGGCAGGTTGTCCGCGTACCACTGCACCACCACCATCGCGAGGGTCCACATCCCCTCCGCGTCCTCGTCCAGAAATGCTCCCTTGATGCGGTCGGTCGCGCGGGCGATGCCCTTGGCCATGGCCAGAAGCAGCCGCCCCGCGAACGCGGGCACATACGAAGGCCCTGGTGCTCTAGTAAAGAGGTCCATCGGCTACCCCTTCTCAGGCTGAGCCGCGCCCAGCGACCTGAGTCGCTGCTCCAGCGCCTGCTTCTCGGCCAGGAGCGCCTCATAGTCGAGCGCCTGCCGCTGCCCATCGACATAGCGGACCCGCAGCGCGCGCACGACGTTGTTGAAGCCGAGCTGCGCGAAGATCTTGGTCGCCTCCGACATCACTTCGCGCGTCGTGCTGGGCAGCTCGCCGTTGTTGTCGGCGGGGTCCTTGCGCGTCGCCATCTCCAGGATGTACAGGCCCAGACCCAGGAAGAAGTGCGGGCCGCCCTGCAACAGGTCCACGTTGTTGGCGAAGAAGCCGTCCTTGGACCAGCGGCCCAGGGCCCGCACGCCCCAGTTGAGGAGCTCCGTGGACGCCTGCGCAACGCTGCCGCCACTCATGTCCACCGCGACGCGGTGGGCCTTGCTGTGCTTGTCGCCCACGCGCATGAGCAGCTTGTCGTAGCGGTTGGCGATCTTGGTCTGCTTGTCGACAAGCCGCTCGTACTCGGCTTCCAGGACCGAGCCGGCCTCCAGCTGCTTCTGCAAGCTGGCGTTCTGCTCCTGCAGCTTGTCCAGGGTCTGCTTTGCCTTCTCTAGCGGATCTTTGGTCATGGTCGTGTTCTCCCCCCAGCTCGACTGGGTCGATGCGTTACAGGCACAGGGCTTATCCGGCCCGCCCTTGGGCTCATGGGTACTCATCCGGCGGCTCGCTTCTCGATCTCGGCCAGGGAGGGCGCTTCCTTCTTGCTGCGCACCCAGGCCAGTGTCGCGCTCAGGCTGCGCGGCAGGCGCCCGGTGTCAGGCTCCGGCGATTCCCAATTTGTCTGCAGCGAGCCGAGGTACTGCGCCGCGGCTCGCGCCGAATCTACCGATAGGAACGACTGCGCCGCCGCCGCGCCGCTTGCCAGGTGGGTGACGTTGTACAGCGGCCCATCTGGATGATCCGGCCCGCGCCCTTGCGCGTAGGTCACCGCGAAGTGGGGCGACTGCCAGACCGCTCGAACCTTTTTGATCCCCTCGCTCGTGCGGATCTCGATCACCGCGCCCGAGTCGGCATCGCGCAAAATCCCCCGCGGGAAGCTGCGCCCCCACCAGGCCAGCGCCGTAGCCTGAAGCTCGCTCCATTTGTATCCGCTCATGGGCGCAAGGTCCGTCAGGCGAGGGAATAGCTCCGCGAGAAACGGTATGACCTCGGCCTGGTGCCCGGCCAGCTCGGACCCGGTCCGCAGCGAGAGAGCGGCGGTGGCACCAGTCGATGCGGTGGGAACCTTGAACGGCATCGAGTCGGGCGCCTGCCCGAGCGCCGCCACAATGGCGCCGCTGTGCTGCTCCCAGAGCCACTGCCGCCAGCTCGGGGACGCCAGGCCCAGCCCCAGCGCTGCGAAGTCGCCCGAGCGCAGCGAAGCAATCGCCCGCCGCAAGCTCAAGTCAAAGCGCTCCCGGTCTTCCACGAGTGGCCAGCGGGCAAAGGCAAGCCGGTAGTCCTCCGGCGTCGCTTGGTCGAGCAGCACTTTGATCCGGCGCAGCACCTCGGGCGGCTCGGGTGCCGAGAGCTTTTCGACGGAGAGCGGGTGCCACACAAAGTCGCCAAACCGGCGCACACCGATGTCGTCGGCGCGGACCTCGCCCATCTCGAATCCTTCACCCTCCCGGAACACCGCCCCGCCCTGATACAGCGCCCAGTCCGCGCCAAAGAGCATGGGCGTGCCGCTTTGGGCGATGTCGGCGAAGTGGAACCACGGCCAGGTCTCGGCCGGCACCTGCGCCAGGTAGCCGCGCAGTTCCTCCATCTCGTGCTGAATCTGCGCCT
This sequence comes from Pseudomonadota bacterium, assembly GCA_035437965.1. Taxonomy (GTDB): domain Bacteria; phylum Myxococcota_A; class Polyangia; order Palsa-1104; family JAEUJZ01; genus CALFML01. The sequence continues at coordinate 6,338 of DAOMZC010000155.1, read as the reverse complement.
TCTGGGTCTCGTCCGTGACCCGCCCGAGCGACTGCGCCCGCGTCGCGATGCCGCGCAGCGAAGTCCAGGCTTGCCGCCGCACGCGCTGCCGCGACTCCTCGGCCAGCATCTTTTTCTGCTGCTCGATGGCGGCGCGGGCTTGATCGGGGTCACGGGCCAGGTACAGCAGCAGCTCCTCGGGGTTCATCTCGGCCTGCGCGCCGGGGTTGTTGGTTTCCCGGTCGGCGCTCTTCAAGATGTCCTTCATCCAGTTGAGCTTCCCGAGGATCATCGAGAAGCGCACCGCGTCCATGCTCCGCTCGGAGAGCAAGTACAGGATGCGGATGACCGCCTGCATGTTGCCCTGGCGGACCGCGCGACCGTTGCGCTGCTGCAGTGTCGCCGGCTCCCAGGGCAGATCGATGTGATAGACCTGGCAGGTGCGGACGTGCAGGTCGATGCCCTCGTAGGCCGTAGCGTTGGCGATGACGACGTCGTACTGCGGTGGGATGCCTTCCTGCTCCACCTGGCCCTTGTCATCCAGCACCGGTGCGACGCCATTGAAGCGCTCCGCCAAGAGCTGCCGGCGCATCGGGCTTGGCGCCTGGTCCGCGTTGAAGATCGCGATGCGGCCTTCGGGAAAGCCGCCCTGCGCCAGCAGCTCCTTGAGCCAAAAGTGAACCGCGACGTTGTCGCAGAAGACCAGGTGCCCGCAGTCGGGCTTCTCCAGGATCAGGTCGCGGACCTTCACGAGCTTGGGGCAGGACGGGTCGCGCACCTGCCGCGCGTTCTGCCAGGTCCACTCGCCCTTGCCGTCCTTGTTGAGCGGGCCTGCATCGAGCTCTGGATGAATCGCGACCAGCGCCATGCGTTGCAGAAGTCCCAGGGCTTTGAGCCGCATCTTGGGGTCCTCTCGGCTCCGCTTGATGGCCTGCTCATAGTCGAGGAGGTAGCCGTCGTACTTGTCCGCTTGCGCTTGGGACATGGGCACGCGGATCTGCTCCACCTGCGTCTCGGGAAGCTTGAGGCCGACCTCTTCGGCGGTGCGGAACTCGGCGTAGCGGAACACCACGTCGCGCAGCTCGTCGAGGTTCTGGAATCCCGCCACCACCGAGCGCCGCTGCGTCTTGAGATCGCTGCCGATGACCTCCTTGAGCTCCAGGCGCAGGTAGCGGTCGATAAAGACTTCCGGGTCGGTGATGCCCAGCCGCGACCACGCCTCACCGTCCACGTAGCCGAGTAGCGTGTAGTATTCGAGCGGCGAGTTCTTGGCCGGGGTCGCCGACAGCAGCACTACGCCCGAGCCGCCGGTCTGCATGGGTACGAGGGCTGCCCGAATCGCGAAGTTCCAGGCGCGGTCGCTGCCCTCGGTGATGGCGCCCAGGTACTTGGGCACGCCGCCTTCGCGCTGCTGCACGGGCCACAGGTTCTTCATGTTCTGGGCCTCATCGAGGACCAGCAGGTCGCACTGCAGATCTTCCCAATAGATGCCAGGGTCGGGCTCATCGTTCATCTCCAGGCGCTCGGCGATCCAGCGCTCCATGGCCTCGTGGAAGATGGCGCGCTCGCGCTCGGACAGGTCGGTCAGCGCCTCCACGAGCTTGAGCAGTCGCTCGTTTTCGGCCTCGCGCGCCTGCTCGCGCTCCAGGGCGATCTTCTCGACCAGGCTTGTCCGCTGCTCCTCCGACAGAGTTCGGGCGCGCTCGGCTCCTACTAGTTTTTCCAGCACCGCTTCACTCACCTGCGCGGGGACTTTTTTTTTCCGCGGTCGGGCTTCAGCGGCGCTTGGCCGTTCCTTGAGGCCCGCGAGCAGGTTTCGCGCGTCCAGGCCAATCTGGCGCAACAGGGCCGGCGTCTGCAGAATCCACTGGCGCACGCTCTCGGCGCGCACGCGGTTGCGGGCGAACACCGAGTAGGTGACCAGCGCTAGGTCGAACTCGCCGGCCTGAAACTGGCGCCACTTCATCGCACGCTCTTGCGGCGTGTCGATGCGGCTTGTGTACACGCCGCTGCGCCCGAGGTACCGCTCCGAGCCGATGATGACGACGCGGTAGTCGGGAAGTGCGGTGCGGATCTCCTTGGCCCACTTCCAGATGATGGTGTTGGGGACCACCACGACCGGATGCTTGGCGCGGCCGGCTTGGCGCGTCGCCGCGATCGTGGCAATTCCGGTGTAGGTCTTGCCGACCCCGACGTCAAAGCCGAGCAGTCCGCCGCCGTTGGCGATGAGGCGCTGCGCGCCGGCTCGCTGGTGCGGCTTGAGTACGATGCGGCCTCGCCAGCGTGCGATGGGAAGCTCGTCCGTGCCATACTCGGGCGTCACGTAGCCGCGGAAGACGCGGATGTAAGACTCTTCGAGCTGCTCCATGAGCTCGGGCCGGACGGCGATGAAATCGTGGAAGCTGCGGCGGGCGCGGTCGCCGTATTCGACGCGGGCGCGGCTGAGCGCCTGCTCGGCACTTTCCTCTTCGCCCGTGGCGGGATTGACCTGCCGGCTCACCGGAGGGCGGAAAAGCGCGAAGTCATGGTTCAGGTAGCCGATGACGACCGAGAGCCGCTGCTCTGCGACCTCTTTGAGGTGGGTGTAGGTCGACTCTTCGAGGCGCAACAGGCCGTTATCGCGGACGAGGACAGGCACGGCGGCGTCTGTCCACTCCTCCAGCCACGCGCGCAACACCTCGATCGGCACCCACGGCATCCGCGGCTCGGGCGCGATGTCGGAGAATCGGACGGGTCGGATGACTTCCAAGAGCCGCGCCGCTTGCGCCGCTGCTTGGGCATCGCCTTGATCCGCCAGCGCCTTGGCGCGGTCATAGCGAGGCCACAGCGATCCGGTGTAGTAGTCGCGGGCGGGCAGCCACTGGCCGCTGTCGAAGCACCAGCCCGCCGAGATCAAGCGCGTATGCAGCGGCTCGTTGAGGTCGGCGACGCCAAGCTCCCGCCGGAACTCGCGCAGCGCCTCCAGGGTCAGGTGCCGTCGCGTGCGATACAGAAAATCGGCCTGCGCCCCAAGGTCCCCGAGCTCGCCTTGATAGCGGGGCACGTAGACGGGCGGGGTGCGGAACGCGGCGGCAAGCTCTCCGCTTTCTTCAAACGCAGAGAGGAAGGCCACCAGCTCGGGATGGTTCTTGGCCTCTCGCTGCAGCATGCGGTCTGCATACGGCGACTGCGAGCGGCGACTTTCAGCGGGCTCCTGCTCACTGTACGGGCGATCGGGCTTGTCGGCGTCCTGCGTCGTGTTCCAGGCCGCAAGGGCGTCCCGCAGCTCATGGTAGAGGGCCGCGGCCGTGCGCGTACTGGCATCGTCTCCCCGTGCCCGCAGCGTCAGAAAGTGCCCGACTCGCTCGCCGAGCGTGATCGCCGCCTGGATGGACGCGGGCAGGCTTTCCTTGGCCGTCGGCTTTTTGCGGAGCCGATCCGCCGCGGTGTAAATTGGCACCACCGCGCAGGAGGTGCACATCGGCCGCTCGGTGAAGTCGGGGAGCGTGGTGAACTCGCCGTCGACCTCGTAGCCGCGCCGCGGCTTGCGCGTGGTGTCGTCTTCATCTTCGGCCTTGCCCCGCTCGGTGCCCAGGATGTGCTGCGGGAACAGCTGGAAATACTTGCCCTGCAAAACGGGCTGGTCTTCGGGGAGCACCTCGGAAAGCTCGCCGCCGCGAGCGCGGAAGAACAGAAGGTCGGTGACCAGGTTCGCTCCCGGAAACAGGCGCGATGGAAGGCGGAACGCGGTCATCAGGTGATGACGGCGCAGCACCTTCTGACGCACCGCATGCAGCGCCCCCGACTGGCCCGTCAGAAATCCGTACGGGATGAGGAAGACGCCGATGCCGCCCAGCGCCAGCAGATCCAGGCACCGGCGGAGGAAGTACAGGTATGCCTTGTGTTCTCGGTAGGCTTTGTTGGCATCCTCGGTGAACGTGGCGCCGCGCACGCCATAGGGGGGATTGCTGACGACAAGGCCCAGCTTGCCGCGCACCTCCGCTTCGTTGTGAACCAGCCAGCGCTCCAGCGGCCCTTCATAAATGGTCAGGTCGGGACGTACGGCGGCGAGCAGCCGCGCCGACACCTGCGAGAACTCGACCGCGGTCCAGGCGAGCGCCTCAAACCCCGGTCTAGAGCACGCATGGACCAGGCGCCCGATGCCGGCAGACGGCTCCAGCGCTTGAATCCTGCCGTCCTGGTGCGGCAGAGTGGATAATAGCGGCAGCAGGACGCGCGCAATCTCGCGAGCGACGCGGGTGGGCGTGTAGAACTCGTGAATCAGGCCGCGGGATTCCGGCAGCCAGCCGGGCGGAATCTTCGCGGCCGCCGCGTCCAGGGACAGACCACCCCAGCCGGAATACCGTAGCAGCGTGCTGCGCTCGCCCGGCCCGATCGCAGCGCTGGAGGCGATGAGCGAAATGGCTTCGATATTGGCCGCCGTGCGCGCGGCGGCGGGCCACTCGTCCGGCGGCATCCCTTCCGGAGGAAGCGGCGGCGGGACGACCGGATCCGGCTGCCGCCGCGCCCAAGCCGCGTCGAGCAGCTTGGCCAGCTCGCCCTGGAGCGAGGGTCCAAACTGCTGGAAGAACGAGCCGACAAACTCGGTCGTTACCCCGGGCGGGGGCTGCCTCTGCAGCGCGGCCTGAAGGAGCCGCACTCCACGCTCGGCATAGCGAAGCGACATCGAGTTCATTTGCCACCACCCTCCTTGGCCATCGCGTCGACGAGCTGGGCGGCCATGTTGGGCAGCAGGCCCTGCATGGCGCTGAACAGGGCCGCGCTCTGCGACTCCGCCGAGCCGCCGGGGGCAGAAGTCGGCTTGCGTTGCGCGTCCGCCGAGCGAGGCCGACCCCGTCCTCGGCGCCCGGCGGGCTGTGGCTGTCCAGCGGGCTGTGACTGCCCCGCAGGAGGTCCAGCGACAACGGGTGGGGGCAGGCGCTGTGAAGCAGGAGGGGCCGCAACTTTTTCTGCGGGCTCAGACCCCTTGGATACTCCGGAGGACTGCGCTCGCTGCATGGAAGGGCTGTTGAGCTCTCGATGGAGCCTCTGCAGCTCCGCCTCCATCCGCTGGGCCTCTGCGAGAAGGTCTGCCCGCTTGGCGGTCGCTGCCAAATGCTCACGCTGCGCTCCCTGGCGCGTGGAGTCCGTGCGCGCCGACTTCGCCCGCTGCTCCCAGCGCGAAACCTGGACTTGCCGCTTCTGCTCCTCGCGCGATACCCGATCGAGTTGGCGCTGTAGCCGCTCGATCCTGGGCGGGGGGCGCAGCGCATCGGCACCAAATACTTCGCCGCGCTGGGCCCCCTTGGGCGGACGGACGGACCCCTTGGCGATGTGAACGGCGACCACGGGGCTTGGGACGATCTGACGCCCATCACAAGAGCAGGTGGTCTGCGCGGCCGCTTCGGCGGTGCGGCCGTTTCGCCAGGCTTCAATCAGAAACGGGCGCAGCGTCAGCATCAGCTCCCGCGAGATCTGCGCGCCGGGATAGGCCCGCTGCAAATAGGCCACCATCATCGAAAAGAACGAGGGCGGCGGCATCTTGTCTTCACGCGATTTCCAGGCCATCGAATTTCTCCTTACGACTTCGGGGTTGTGCTGGACGCCAGAGCGACTTTGCGGCCGAGTCCCTGCCGCAGCCGCTGCCGCAGCCGCTGCAGGCCCGCGCGCACGGCGTCTGCCGTCAGCTCCGCCAGGCCCAGGCCCACTTCATCGACCAGCCGGGCGGCTTCATGGGCCAGCGCCCGACGCTGGGCTTGCATCGCATCCGCCAGGGTCAGCGGCAGGCGGGCCCTGCACGACGAGCAGCACACCGCCTCGCCGCTCGCAGGCCGGCGGGTGATCCGGTTGGCCTGCCCGCAGCCCAGACACTCGATAGCACCGATCTGGCGCATCCAGGCATGGCGCTCCTTGTCATACAGAGCGCGCTGATCCGGGTTGCTCAGCACCGCGTACGCTTGCTGAATGCGCTGAAACCGCTCCGCATCTCCCCGGTGATCCGGATGGGCGGCTCGCGCGCAGCGCCGGTAGGCGGACTTGAGCTCCTCCCCGGAGCACTTCGGTCCCACCTGAAGGACGGAATACAAATTGATCATTTCGAAAAGCTCCTTCTGGTTACGAGTCCGCTCCCTCGTCGCCGCTGGGCGGCGCAGGGAGGTCCGCAGACGGTTCTTTCAATGCCGCTCTGAACTCATTCAGCTTGGCCTTCCACTGCTCTGGTGAGCTCATGGCCAGGGCGATGTCGTAGTCGGTGGTGGACCGCAGCATGCGCACCATCCGCTCGATAAAATCGGGTGTGGGGGCGGACGGTCCCGATGGCACGGACGGCGCGGCTGGCGCGGACGGCGCGGCTGGCGCGGACGGCGCGGCTGGCGCGGTTG
>DAOMZC010000154.1:0-10220 GCA_035437965.1 Pseudomonadota bacterium | reverse complement strand
CGTCCGCTGCGGATCGAGCCGCGCGGCAGCCACCACGACCTGCAGCAGCTCTTCGACCGCCTCAACGCCGACTACTTCGCCGGCATGATCCGGGCCACCATCACCTGGGGGCAGCGCAAGCGGCCGCACCTGCCACCGCGCCGGCACAAGTCGCTGCAGCTCGGCTCCTATGCGGTCGAAGATGCGCTTATCCGCATCCATCCGACGCTCGATCGGCGCGAGGTACCAGGCTATTTCGTCGCCTGGATCATCTACCACGAGATGCTCCACCAGAAGCACTGCATCCCGGTCATCGCCGGCCGCCGCCGCTTCCACACCCCCGAGTTTCTCGCCGAAGAGCGCCTATTCGATGACTACGAGCGCGCGCACATCTGGGAACGCCAGAACCTGCAGCGACTCCTACTTTACTAGCCTTCGGACTGGCGGCGGCGCAGTTTCCGCAGCGCAAGTAGTAGTGCAAAAAAAAGGCGCCGCGCAGCTGTCGAGCCCTGCCCAGGAACTGGTCGAGACCTGATCAAAAACTGGTCAAAAACTGGTCAAAAACTGGTCAAGAACTAGCCGACTGGGAACGATTTTTTTTCGCTACTGCTGAAGTAGGCAGTTGCAAAACTGTATTTTCTTCAAGCGGGCCCTGGGTCACATCCATCCGGCCCTAGCTTGAAGAAGAATTATCATTACTACTGTGATAGAGATATAGTGAGGCAGGAAAGCGCCGCCGATCGGCGCCAGGAGGGGACCACGGGCAAGAACTAAATCGGAAGCCAGCGCCGACGGAAACCGGCGAGGCGGCCTCGACCCCAGGGGGTCAGGAACTGTAGGGCCGGGAGTCAGGAACGGGCCAGTCGGGGGAGTCAGGAACTGTACGTAATGAATCGACTCCCCACCGGTGCAGGCTTCGGTGCAAGTGCAGCTAATCAAACAGAGGGGGAACCATTACGATGTGCACGATTACGCAAGCATATCTGACTGTGGCGCTGGCTGGCGTGGTGGCATTCGTTCTGCTCGTCATGTGCGGACAAAACCACTGCCTGGCGTCGGTCGAGCTCGGGGGAACCGAGGTCTTGCTGTCCGACGCTCTGGCGCGAGCGCGCAAGTCAGCTGGCAGTCTGCCGCGTGCCATCGCTCCTGTGGACACGGCCGCCGCGTCCGGTCTGTAGGCGGCCACCGCGTCGCCGGACGCGCATCACGCGACTTTGGGCTCCCGCCCCTTCAGGGCCGGCCGGACTATTTCGCCTGGTGCCGCGGCCCATCTTCGAGCATCGACTCGGCCAGACACAGGAGACCGGCGAGGAAGAAGCAGGCCTGGTGGATGGTCCGCGTCTGACCACCGGCCAGCCCGACCAGCAAGAGCCCGATCCCCTGGCGCCGCGAGCGATCGCGCCGGGCGAGCAGCGCCGCGGTGCTCAGCGCCCACGAGCCGAGGCTCAGCAGGTAAAGCGTCTGGGCCAGCACCGCCGCCGGCAGGTGCATGTCGAAGCCGATATAGATGAGGCGCGCTGCCGCGCCGCGATCCACGAGGAGCAATAGGCTCATGCTGCCGATCAGCAGCGCCGCCGTCGTCAGCGCCAGGCCGTCCCGGGGCCAGATCAGGGGCCGCGCCGGCCACAAGAGCGCCGCACTCACCCCGAGCGCGGTGGCCGATGCAGTCGAGCCGTAAATAGCCAGAAACAGAGCGTAGCGCTGCAGGATGCCGCGGCTGCTGAGCAGCCCCCAGTGGGTCTCGAGCAGCAGCAGCGGCGGCACCAGCAGGGCGAGCAGCGCCAGCTTGTGCCGCCCGCGGGCGGTGCGCCGGGGCAGGACCGACAACAGGATGAGCAGCGAGAGACACACGCTGGAGGTCTGCGCCAGCCACTGCGCGCGCACCAGCCCCAGGTACTGCGCGGCGACGCTCGGACACAGGATGAGCAGCGAGCAGGCGCCGATGAACACCAGCGCCATCAGCGACAGCCCCGCCCGGCGCACCGGATCCTGGGCGAGCCCGCCGGGGGCCATCGCCCCGAGCAGCATCGCCGCGGTCACCAGCAGCGACAGCACCGAGGCGAGGTTCAGCGAGTACGAGCCGAGCACGTCGACAAAGCCCCACAGCCCCGGCGGCAGCGCTTGCGGGAACAGGCGCGACAGCGGCTGCAGCATGCGGTAGAAGACAAATTCCGCCAGCGCGGCGGCGCACAAGATGGCTGGCAGCGAGAGATCACCGCCGAGCAGCCGCAGCCAGCGCGGTGCCGACTGGGCGCTCGATGACGAGGTTTGGGTGCTCACGTCTTTCACGGTATGCGCGTCCGCGCTGTCGAGGCAAGCGCAAACTCGGGCCGCCGCGCCCTTTATTCTGGGCGGCGCGCCGACGGAGAGCCGCGCCCGGACCGGGCGCGCATTGACGAGCGGTGGCGGATTTGTCAACGTGCGCGCATGCGAAGAGATGGACGACTGACGGACGAGCTCCGTCCGATCTCGCTTGAGATCGACTATTTGAAGGCGCCGATGGGCAGCGCGCTGATCCGCTGCGGCCAGACCTGGGTGCTGTGCACAGCGTCGGTAGAAGAGCAGCAGCCGCCGTTTCTGCGGGCGCAGAAATCGAGCAGCGGCTGGGTCACCGCCGAGTACTCGATGCTCCCCGGCTCGACCTCGACGCGCTCGTCGCGCGGACCGAGTGGCCGCGGCAAGGAGATCGAGCGCCTCATCGGCCGATCGCTGCGCGCCGCGGTCAACCTGGAGGCGCTCGGCCCGCGCACCGTCACCGTCGACTGCGACGTCCTGCAGGCCGACGGCGGGACGCGCACCGCGGCGATCACCGGGGGTTACGTGGCGCTGGCGCTGTGCCTGAGCCGCCTGGTGAGCCGCGGCCTGTGCCCGGGGCTGCCGGTGCGCCAGGCGGTGGCGGCGATCTCGGTGGGGATCGTCGACGGTCAGATCTGCCTGGACCTGCCGTACGAGGAAGACGCGCGGGCGGCGGTCGACATGAACATCGTCATGGCGCAGCCCTTCGGCGAGCCGGGCGACACCGGGCGCGTCGAGCCGACCTTCGTCGAGGTGCAGGGCACCGGCGAGCACGGGACGTTCAGCCGCGCCCAGCTGGACGAGCTCCTCAGCGTGGCGGCGCGCGGCATGCGGCGGCTGTTCGCCCAGCAGAACTCCGTCCTCGCCGGCGCGTCCCTGATCCCGCCGAGCGAGCGGGGCTGAGGTGGAGCCGCCGGTCCAGCGGCTCGTGCTGGCGACCCAGAATGCGCACAAGGTGCAGGAGCTGCTCGCCATCCTGCACGCCGCCGCCCCCGAGCTGGCCCGGCAGCTGACGCTGGTCTCGCTCGCCGAGCTCGGGATCGGCGATGAGGTGGTCGAGGACGGGGCGAGCTTTGCCGATAATGCGCTGATCAAGGCGCGCGCCGCCCATGCGCGTACCGGCCTGTGGGCGCTGGCTGACGACAGCGGGCTGGAAGTGACGGCGCTGCACGGCGCCCCGGGCGTGCACTCGGCGCGCTATGGGGGCGAGCCGCGCTCGGATGCGCGCAACCTGGCGGCGCTGCTCGCCGCGCTGAGCGCGGTGCCGGCGGCGCAGCGTGGGGCCCGCTTTGTCTGTACGCTCGCTTTATATGGGCGCGAGCAGACAGCGCAGGCTCCCATCGCGCGCCTGCGTGACGGCCAGTGCCGGGGCTCGCTGCTGTTCGCTCCGTCCGGTACGCAGGGGTTTGGTTATGACCCGATCTTCGTACCCGACCCGAGCGAGCTGGCGGCGGCCGGGCCTGCGGGTGCGCAGCTTGCGGGGAAGACCTACGCCGAGCTCTCGGCGGCGCAGAAGAACCGGCTGTCGCACCGGACGCGGGCGGTGGCGGCGATGGTCCCGGTGCTGCGGGCGCTTGCTGCGGGGTCACCGCTACCGCCTTGACCGGAGTGCGCAAGCGCTTCGCAGGCAAGCGCGGGCCGCGCGGCGCCGGACGATTTTCGGGTTCGCGGCGAGCCCGAATTCGAGTAGGGTAGGTACCGTCCTCACCCTCAAAAAACGGCTACCCTTGTGGAGAATGTCCCCATGATTGTGTACGGCTCGTCGATATCGCCCTTTGTCCGCAAGACCCTCGCTTATATCTCTGAAAAAGGACTCACTGTAGAGGTGAAGCAGCCCGGCCTGCGGAGCCAGGACCCAGAGTTTCGCGAAGCCAGTCCGTTCGGCAAGATGCCCGGCTTCCGCGACGGCGACTTCACGATCGCGGACTCCACTGCGATCATCACCTACCTGGAGGCCAAGCACCCCGAGCCGTGCCTCCTGTCCGCCGAGCCCAAGGCGCGCGCGCGGACGATCTGGTACGAAGAGTTCTCGGACACGATCCTGGTCGCCGCCATGGGGAAGATGTTCTTCAATCGCGTCGTCGCCCCGAAGTTCCTCGGCCAGCAGGGGGATCTCGCCGCCGCGGACAAGGCCGAGAAGGAAGAGCTGCCGCCGCTCCTCGACTACATCGAGAAGGTCCTCCCGGCGTCCGGCTTCCTGGTCGAGGATCGCCTGACCCTGGCCGACATCGCGGTGGCCAGCCCGTTTGTCAACCTGGCCCATATGGGAATCGCGGTGAACGCCTCGACTCACCCCAAGCTCGCCGCGTTCGTCGACAAGATCCTCGCGCGTCCGTCGTTCGCGCCGCTCGTCGCCGCCGAGAAGGCCTTCTTCGGGAGCTGAGCCACCGCCGTTTCTCCGCATTGAGCCGCGCTCGCGCGCCGTGACCGAGAGCGGTCAGCGGGGCGAGCGCGGTACTGGTTACGGCTGCGCCGCTCGGCTACGGCGCGGCGTCCGCCCGCTTACGCTACGGCGCGGCGCCCGACTCCGCGCTCAGGTCTGCCCGCGCGCCTCCTGGCGCTGCCAGCGGAGGCGCGCCTTTTCTCTTTCTCCCTCGCGTGTCCTTACCTGCCCGCGGGCGTGCAGCGACCCGAGGAGCTGCAGCGTCGCTGAAGTCACCGCATCGACAGCGCGGTCGAAGCATTCCTGATCCGCCGGTCCCGGGCGGGCAAGACCGCTCACCTTGCGTACGTACTGCAGCGCTGCCGCCCGTACCTCTTCAGGAGTGGTCGGGGGCGCGAAGTTGTGGAGGATGCGGATGTTGCGGCACATGGCCGGGCATCTTAGCCAAACCGCGGCAGGCAGCAGCTTTTCTTTTCTTGCGCCGAAACTCTGGTAAATAGAACGGTCATGCAGACAGTCCGAAACTTCATCATGAACCCGAGATTCCGTAACGCGCTGTCTGTGGTCGTGCTTACTGTCCTTTGGGTATCGCAGGCGAGCCCGGTGGCGGCCCGGCCGGCGGCGCCGCGCAAGCTGCTGCCCGTGGATGAGGCGAAAAAGGACGCTTCATTTCTACGCTTCCGCGCGCAGCTGCAAGCGGCGATTGCCCGTCATGACGTCGCCGCCCTGCAAAAGAGCATCGACCCCGACATCCGGCACAGCTTCGGCGCCGACGGCGGCCGGCAGAGCTTCCTTGCCCGCTTCGGCCTTGCGGGCGCCGCGCCCGTATCAAGCCAGCCGGGCCAGCCGGGCCAGCCGAGCCAGCCGAGCCAGCTGTGGGCAGAGCTCGGCCGCGTCCTGTCGCTGGGCGGCGCCATGATCAGTCCGAACGAGTTCTGCGCGCCCTATGTATTTGCGCGCTTTCCCGAAGACCTGGACTCCTTCGCCCACGTCGTCGTCACTGCGGTCGCCGCGCCGGTCCGGGCGCAGCCGGCGGAGGATGCTCCGGTCTTTGAGACTCTGCGCTACGACATCGTACGCCGCGATGAAAGAGGCGGCGTTCCGGCTGCCACCGGTACCCGACCCGAGTGGGTGCGGGTTCTGACTCCCACCGGCAAGAGCGGCTACATTCACGACCGCGACGTACGCAGCCCCATCGACTACCGCGCCTGCTTCCATAAAGAAGCGGGGCAGTGGCTGCTCACCACATTCGTCGCCGGGGACTGAGCCGTCCCGAAGCCGTTGGCGGCAGCGCGCCACCGGCCGGTGGCAACGCGGCCTATTGGAGCGGGCCGACCTGCGCCGGATCGCTCTTGACTAGCACCCAGACATTGCCGCTTGGCTTGTACAGGTACATCGTCACCGTGACCAGCTTGGGTGTGGGCCGGAAGTTGAACAGGAATGGGAAGACCGCGTACAGCTCACCGCGCCTGACGCCTTCGTGGAACTCACCGGCGAACTCACGAACGTTGGTGCAGGGCGCGATATCGGTGAAGAAGTTGCGCCCGAGCACGCGCTCTGGCGCAAGGCCGCTCAGGCGCGACTCTGCCTGGTTGTAGCCAAGGACCGTACCATCGCGGCCGAGGCGAATGGCGCCCACCGGCAGGACGTCGAGCTCCTCGGGCGACATCTCGACCAGGGCGTGCAGGTGCTGGGGATTGCTGCGCTTTTCGAAAAGCTTAGGGATGTCATGGAACCACATTCATTCCCCCTCCACAGTACACTTAATGGTACTACGCATGACACGTCCCGGCCAGACTTACGTACAGACAAATCTTGAGATCAAATGGTCGAGTGGACCGACGGATGGTCCTGTGGCGGCAGCAAGGCATGACAGGTACCCGGGCGGTGGATGGGAATGTCTTTATGCGGTGTGCTGCGCATCACTGTAGATAGTTGATTTTGAACCGGTCCGCTTGTTACCAGCGCTGGTCTGTTTGTTACCACTCCGCGCCGATTCCTAATCCTTCTACAAAGCTTGGACGCGCGCCGTCCTGATCCGCCAGTTGCTACACTTTTCGCCTCGGTATAGACTACCCACGCGCGCTGTCAGGCGGCCAGCGCGGCGGCTCTGGGGTTCCCTGGGACTGGTCGTCCGCTTGGGAGCACAGTCCGGGGGTCAAGCAGGATGGTCAAGCAGGATGGTCAAGCAGGATGGTCAAGATCGATCAGCCCGGGGAGCCTGCCCCCTCCGGGGCGAATCTGCAGAGCGGCGGCGCGCTCAGCTCGCCCCCTGTGCAGCAGATCGATGAGTACCGGATTACCAGGGCGCTCGGTCGCGGCGGCATGGGGCAGGTGTTCGTCGGTCACGACACGCTGCTCGATCGACCGGTAGCGGTCAAGTTCCTCGTCACGCCGACGCCGACCGAGCGGCTGCGCAAGCGCTTCCTGATCGAGGCGCGCGCGCTGGCACGCGTCCATCACCCCAATATCGTCGCCATCTACCGCGCCGGCATCTCCAACGGGCTGCCCTACCTGGTCTCCGAGCTCGTCGCCGGGCAGAGTCTGGACCGGGTGCCGAAGCCCATGCCCTGGCCGCAGGTCTTGCGGATCGGAATCGATCTGGCGCGTGGTCTGTCCGCGGTGCACGCCCACGGAGTCCTACACCGAGATCTGAAGCCCGCCAACGCCATGCTGACTCCCGATGGGCAGGCCAAGCTGCTCGACTTCGGGCTGGCCAAGCTGGCCGGCGACCTCCTGGAGGTACCGCCGGAGTTTCGCACCGGGAGCGCGGTGGAAGAGGGGAGCGCCTTTGACCTTCAGTCCGCGGCCGACGCCATCGCGTCCGCAGAGCGCGCGCAGCCCGAGGTGCTGGAGGCCACCGCTGACGCGACCGGAGATTGTGATGATAAGAGCTCGCGAGAGGAGTCGGAAGCTTCGGGCGTGGCGGCTCCGAGCGGCTCCCAGGGTTCCCAAACTGATCCCCGGCTGACCGATTCCGCGCTGCTCATCGGTACGCCCGCGTATATGCCGCCCGAGATCTGGCTCGGGGCGCCTGCCACCGAGCTATCCGACTTGTACATGCTCGGTGAGATCCTGTACGAGCTGTGCTGCGGCCATAAGCCGCATGCCTACAGGCGCGCCGCGCAGATTCGCAGCGCGGTCCTGCACAGCGACGCAGTGACGCTGCAGAAAGTTGCGCCGACGGTCAATGCCCGCTTTGCCGCGGTCATCGACTCGTGCATCGACCGCAGCCCGCTGCAGCGCCCGCGGTCGGCGGCCCACGTCCTGTCCCTGCTGGAGGCCATCGCCGAGGACCCCACCGACGAGGTGACGCGCCGTCGCCACACCCGGCGTAAGCGGCTCGGGCGCCTGTTGCCGCTCGCTCTTGCCGCCGCCGGCGCGCTGTCCACCGCGGGTCTACTTTATCGGGAGGCGCACAAGCGGGAAGAGTCGCGGGCCGTCCACTTCACGCCGCGTTCGCGGGTCGTCGTGTTCGGGCTGTACGTCGAAGGGAGCGCGACGCCGGAACAGATCGGCTTCGCCCGCACCTTCAGCGAGCTATTAAACTCCGAGCTGGCCGCCGGCGAACACCTGCTGGTGCTGACCACCGACCAGAGCGAGCGCGCGCGACTGGAGCTCAAGCTCGACCGGCGCGAAGACTTTACCGGTCCGGCGTTGGCGAAGCTCGGTAGTCGCCTCGGTCCGGACTACATTGTCGTCGGTGCGCTGCGCTCTGCGGGCTCGCCGGGCGACGCCCTGCAGGTCGAGGTCGACCTGCGCCACGGCTCCAGCGGCCAGCCGGTCGCCTCCTATCGCAGCGAGGGCACAGCGCACGAACTTTTCACGATGGTCGCGAGCGTCGGCCGCGAGCTGCGCGCTCGGCTCGGGCTGGCACCCCTCTCGCGCGGCGACCTCACCAGCCTGCAGGCGGAGCGACCGGCCTCGCTGGAGGTCGCCCAGCTATACGCCGAGGGGCGCAAGCTGCTGCAGCGCTTCGATCTGGTCGGGGCGCAGAAGGTGCTGACCCGCGTCGTCGAGGCGGAGCCCGACTATCCGCTCGGGCACCTGGCCCTGTCCGACGCCCTGCTGGCGCTGGGTCGCGAGACCGAGGCGCGGCGCGAGATTCGCCGCGCCTTCGAGCTCTCCGGACGGCTGCCGCGCGCCGCGCGCTCGCTGATCGAGGCGCGCTATCACGAGGCCCCCGCCGAGTGGCCAAAAGCGTTCGCGCTGTACCGCGCGCTGCGCATCGCGTTTCCCGACGATCCCGAGTACGGCCTGTACCTCACCGAGGCCCAGCTGCGGGCGGGCCTCCCCAATGCGGCGCTGCAGACGGTGGCCGAGCTGCGGCTGTCCGCGCGCATTGCTCGCGATCCGCGCCTGGAGCTGGCGGCGGCCAAGGCGCAGATGGATCTGTCGGACTTCGCCGCCGCGGTCCAGGCGATCGGTCGCGCCGTCGCGCAGGCCGAGGCCGCGGCGTCCCCGCTGCTCCTGGCCCAGGCGCTGCTGCTGGACTCATTCGCGCGCGCCAACCTCAACGAGCACCAGGTCGCGCTGACCAGCGCCGAGCGGGCGCGCGACCTGTTTGCCGCGGCGGGCAACACCGCTGGTCAGTCCGAGGCGCTGATCGCCGCGGGGTCGGCCTACATCGCACTTGGGGACTATGCGCGCTCCGAGCAGGTCCATGAGCAGACTCTCCAGGTCCTGATGGGGCTGGGCAACAGCGTGCTTACGGCGGTGCACCTTGGCAACATGGCCGATCTGCTCTGCCTGCGCGGCAAGCTCGAGCTGGTGGCGGCGCGCGCCCAGGCGGGGCTCCTGTTGTCGCGTGAGGTGGGCAACCGCGAAGGGGCACTGCAGTCGCTGGTGATGCTCGCGCAGGTGGCGCTGCTGCGCGGCAGCCTGGGCCGGGCGGAGCAGCTGCTGACAGAGGCCCAGAAGGAGCTCCCAGAGCCCGACGAGCCGCGCATGTCGGCGTGGGTGTCGTGGCACCTGGCGGAGCTCCGCCGCGCCCAGGGACGCCCGGAAGAGGCCGCGCGCCTGCACCGGCTCGCCCTGGCCAAGCGCGAGCAGTATAAGCTGGTGGGCTTCTCGGCCGAGAGCCAGGTCGCCCTCGCCGAGCTGGCGCTGGCGTCGGCGCAGCCGGAGAAACAGGAGCGCGCCGAGCTGCTCGCCCGCCAGGCTGCGCAGCGATTCAGCGCCGCGCGCAATGAAGACGGGGCGGCCTGGGCGCAAGCGCTGCTCAGCGAGGCGCTGGCGCGGGAGGGGCGGGCCGCCGAGGCGCAGGCCGGCTTCCTGCCCGCGCTGGCGCGGCTCGGCACAAGTCAGAACCTGCTGGTGCGTCTCGGCGGACTGGCGGCGCTGGCGCGCGCGGCGGCGCAGCTGGCAGTTCCGGACCGCGAGCTCCGGCTGCTGTGTGGGCAGCTGCGCGAGCTCATCACCCTGGCGGCCAATTCGGCAATGCCGGCCAGCCGGGTCGAGCTGTCGGTGCTCCTGTTCCGTCTGGAGCAGAAGGTGGGGGAGAAATCGGTGACGCTGCGCGAGCTGTGCCCGCTGGCACGCTGCGCGCAAGAGAGCGGCCTGG